>CAJUHV010000097.1 GCA_910586445.1 uncultured Eubacterium sp. | reverse complement strand
ATCCGCGAAGTGGGGAGTGCAGATCGCGGGAATGATTTTTCAAACACGCTCTAGGAACAATGTTTATGACAGGTGCGATTATGCTGGTCGTGGGCATGGGCTTTTTCAGCCTGGTGCGGAGATGTCCATGACGCCCCTTGGCGAGGCATCGGCGCCCGGATTTCAAAGACAAAGTACATAGTTTTGACTGCAGCAGCCGGCTTTGCTATGGGGCGATCTGCAGCGGCCGGCGTTGGAATATTTCTGGCGGCGGCGATTATATATGCAGGAAAAACTGCAGAATTTTAATGCATACTCTGTATAAACTTGAAAAAACTGGTTATGCTGATTGTGGATATAAAAAAGTAAAATCAATCAGGAGGAATCCGGCATGAAAGTTTTTTTTCGTAAATATCAGAATGTATTAGAAACCGTCTTTTTATTGATCCTGTTAGCAGGCGGGTTTATATGGAAGTATGCAGAATATAAAATGCAGCTGACCCAGCAGGAAATATCAGAAAAAATACTGCGTTTTCACGTACGTGCCAACAGTGACAGCAGTGAGGATCAGACATTAAAGCTCAAAGTCCGTGATGCGATAGGCGTACATATGCAGGATGAGCTGGCAGGTGTAACAAATCTGGACGAGTGTACCGCTCTTGTGGAAAACAGGCTGTCCGAAATCATACAGACGGCAGAGCAGGTCATTGCACAGGAGGGATACGATTATCCGGTAACGGCAGAAGTAAAGACTGTGGAGTTTCCGGTCAAAACGTATGGCAGCTATACCTTTCCGGCTGGAGATTATCAGGCGCTGAATGTAGTCATCGGCGAAGGAAAAGGGCAGAACTGGTGGTGTGTGATGTATCCGAATATGTGTTTCCACGGCGCAGTCTACGAAGTCGTAGATGAAGAGGCCGAGCAGTCGCTGCGGCAGGTATTGTCAGAAGATGAATATGATGCAGTGCTGAAAAGCCGCCGGTATCAGGTGCGGTTTAAATATCTGGACTTTTTAAATCGCTTGTTTGGCTGAGGGCAGGGGCTTTATCCTGGCGGAAATGCTGACAAGGTAAGAGGGAGACAATGTTGTATGCGTTTCGTAGATGAGCGGGAGAAAACCATGCATTAGTAAAAAATCACCGAGGACAAACCATGAACCACACGAAACAAAAAAGAAACCAGGCTGTCTTAGCAGTCAGCTTTGGAACAACAGACCCATTCAGCTTAAACTATGAAATCGGTGCCGCTGAGCGGGCAGTCGCAGAGGCGCTGCCGGATTTTGAGTTCCGCAGGGCATTTGCCAGCCGGTTTATCATTGACAGATTAAAGCTAAGAGACGGCATACAGATCGATCATATCGTACAGGCACTGGAGCGGGCAGCGGATGACGGGATAACTGTTCTGGCAGTCCAGCCGACTTATTTTACATATGGATATGAGTATGCAGCATTAGAGCATATGCTGCGGGAAAAGAAAGACAGATTTGAACGGATTTATCTCGGTCAGCCGCTGCTGCACAGCGACACAGATCTTGAAACGGCAGTTTCGGCAGCCATACAAAAAACGGCTGCTTATGATGATGGAAAGACAGCCGTTTGTTTTATGGGGCATGGTACCAGGCAGCAGGATACGTCCGGCTTTATAGTAAAAGAAGCTGATGGTGTATACATAAGGCTGCAGGAAAAGTTTGCCCGTGCAGGCTGTAAAAATCACTATGTCGCCACAATGCAGGCAGTGCCTTCTTTTGAGGAGCTTGCCGAAAAGCTGCAGCGAAACGGCACATATCAAAGAGCAGTACTTATGCCCCTGATGCTTTCAGCAGGCAGGCACGCAGAAAGGGACATGGCAGGAGACGGTCAGGATTCCTGGAAAAGCAGGCTGCTTGCACTGGGCTATGAGGTGGTATGTGTTATGGAAGGCTTTGGGCAGATCAAGCTGATCCAGAAGCTGTATGCAGCCCATGCATGCTCGGCAGTAAAATTAAACAATTGTCTTATATAATATTCTCCAAACAGAGGTGCTTTTTCACGATACAGGCTGTCGTGCCGACGGCTGCACATACAAAATAACTGCCCGGCAGCAGCATATCCGAAAGGCCGTGCAGCAGCAGGCAGATTAAGCCGCAGGATGAAAAAGCACCGCAGAGCATGCTGGCAATGGCAGGTATGCTCTGTTTGACAATCTGTGTCACATGATCCCATTCAAAATTAGGGAATCGGATATTAAAAAAATATCCAGTCGTCCCGGTCCACAAAGAAAATACAGACGGCATAATATATCCCAGCAGCATCTTCGGCCATGAAAAATGCAGCGATACTGCCAGAACGGTATTTAATATTGCAGTGACAGGAAGGGATAGGGATAAATGGAGCCGCAGCTTTGCATAGAAGAAATCCTCTGGCTTTATAGGAAACGACCTTAAAAGATCCATCTGCTTTCCCTCAATGGAAATACATGCATAAGTCGTGCAGGACATTGCGGTCAGTATCGTGACTGCATAAATATACAGCAGGTCTGTCATAGAGGGCGGTATATGAAAATAAGCAGCTGCAAGCCTGATATAAGGACGGATTTTCTCATCTGCCGTGACAGAGGCTATGACAAAAATGGAGGCGGAGAGAAGGCCCAGGGCAGTATTTGTAAAATAGACAGGTATTGAAAAATACCTGCGGCGTTCCCTTGCAGCCAGAGCAGATTTTAAGCTGCGCTGAGTAAAAGCATATAGAGGTCTATTCCTGCGGGATTTCTTGCTTGTGCCCGGATTCAGCCTGCGTGCAGAGATGCAGGAATCATTCGTATGCATAGAACGGACGTTCTGCTGCCTGCGGCAGAAGCGCGTTAACAGATATAGGATCAGCATTCCGGCGGCTGGTACGGTTAACTGATAGACGACAGTAGCAATTATATCGTTGTGCAGCAGTGAAGACACATATCTGCTGAAGGATCTATAAATAGAGGCCTCTGCCAAAAACAGATCTGCCGTCTGCAGGAATTCCTGCATTGAAAGTTTATTTGAAATATTCGAAGTATCTGAAGAAACTGAAAATCCCAGAAACATATAAGCGATAAATACAGGCAGAAGCAGCGCGGGAATGATCAGCCTGCACCGGGCAGTCAGGACAGACAGCTTTTTCAGCATGCGAAAAAGCTGTGCGCCTGCCAGTGTACCAAGCAGGCATGGAACAATCGGAAGTACGAGCACATCTGCGATAAGCAGGATATAATACAGCATTCCGCAGCCGTTTATAGCTCCATATAAAACAGCGGCGGGAAACAGCAGCATACCGTTTAAAATGGTGCATGTCACATATACGACAAAGATTTTAGAAATTAGAAATACAGATAAATGTACAGGCAGCGCAAGCTGCGCCTCCATCTGTGCATCAAATGCAGCCAGCCCGCCGCCCCACAGTATGCCGGCAGCCAGATCAAAAACCAGGCAGGTGAAAGCAGACGGCACGAGCAGGCTCAGCAGTATGGTTTCCGCGTTGTTAGAAACAGAAAAAGCGGCGCTTATTTTACAGACGAAAAAAACGTAAAGAGCCGCTGCCAAAAGGCACAGCAGATAACCCGGCATGGCCTGCTTTTGTTTAGCGCGGATCTGGTTGGTTCTGCTGAATTTTAAGCATTCATTTTTCAAAAGAATAAGCAGTGTTCTCATCGTCTTCATTCACCTCCATGAATATTTCGTCCAGACCTTTTTCGCCCATCAGATTGTGCGCGCTGCCCGTGTACACAGCGGAGCCGTTTTTAAGGATTGTTATTGTACTGCAGATTTTTTCCACGACATCAAGAATATGGCTTGAAAATAATACCGAGCTGCCCTGTGCGCACAGCAGCTGCATCTGCTTTTTTAAAATAAGAAACGCTTCTGGATCTAAGCCTACAAACGGTTCATCTAAAATCAGCAGTCTGGGCGTATGTGAAAAGGCTGCGATCAGCGCAAGCGTCTGCTTCATGCCGTGTGAATAGGAAGAAATCAAATGCTTTAGGTGCTCCTCCATACGAAATGTATGTGACAGCCTCTGGATGGACTGCATGCGATTCTGGCTGGATACCTCATAAATATCGCAGATAAAGTTCAGATACTGTGTGCCGGTCATATATTCATCCAGCTGCGGATTGTCCGGCACATAGGCCATGTGCTTTTTGCATGCAGCAGGGTTTTGGCGGATCGATACGCCGTCCAAATAGATTTCACCGGAATCAATAGTTATAATTCCGAGGCAGGATTTTAGGGTCGTTGTTTTTCCGGCCCCGTTTCTGCCAACAAATCCCATAATGTCACCGTCCTGGATTGTAAAGCTGAGGTTTTGGACGGCTTTTTTTGCTCCGTAAGATTTCGTCAGGTTTTTAACTTCTAACATATGCTGCTCCTTCTATCATTTAGAAAAATTTCAAAATGAGTAATAAAAAATAACAGCCAGCGGTATGGCGTTTTAGTTTAGTGCCAGATAGACTACAAGCAGTGCGGTAACAGCGGAGGCAGCAGGCACTGCATAATAGAGAAATACAGACGGGCTGTCTTTTTTCGTTAAGCTGAATGCGGCAAGCAGGTTCAGCACGATGCTGGCTGCGGGGATGCCGAATACAGCTGCGGTGCGCGGACAGTAAGAGTCTGCACTGCCTGAGGAATCAAAGTGGATCGGTATCGATTCCGGCAGCTTTTGGTAAAATGCCAGAAAAATAAAGAGTGTCAGCGCACAAAAAATGGTGCTGAGGATTAAATGTTTTTTTGCAGTGTTCATAAGCGGTTCCTCCTGTTCGATGTTATGTTGTTTTCTTCTTGTTTTGTTTAACCATGATCTGTCTGGATTGTGTTTTGCCTGACAGCAGATTTTCTTCATTGTTTATTTTGCATTTACCTGACAGCAGATTTTCTTCATTGTTTATTTTGCATTTACCTGACAGTATTTTTGCTTAGAGCAAATTAGCGTAACAGTTTGTAACGCATACTTTTACATGGCTGCTTTTTGGTCTGACAGCATTTTATTTATCTGGCATTTCTAGTTTTCAAATTTTTATAAAATAGAAAAAGAGAATAAAGCAGCGGCACCGCACCAGACAGGGCAATGACCAGCGGGATCGTTATATAGGATACATGATGCAGCGGGTGCACAATCATAAGCATTCCCGACAGCAGCCATGTATAGCTGCCCAGCCGATGTGTCTTGTGCCAGCTTTCTTCATCATGGAGCAGCCAGGGAAATTTCAATCCGACATAAGGATTTCTATGGTTTTTCGGAAAATAGTTGCCGCAGATCATAAATAAAATGCCTAAAAATACATACACAAAAGTATCCATAATACGCTGTCCCTCAAATACTGCCGGATAGACCTGCGCAATAAAAAATGCAGAGACTGTAACCGGCATAATCCATCTGCTGAGTGTGATTAATTTTTTGGCACCGTTTTCTGAGACGGCTTTGGAGCTTAGTGCGATATTTAAAATAATATTCACAAGTACGGCTGTGCCATAAAGCCGGACGGAAATATCCGCAGCGCGGCTGGTCAGGTTTTTTGATATTACAGCAAGTGTAAATAATGCAGTACACAGCATGGTTGTAATAAAAAGCGTGCGTCGATTTTTTTGATTCACAGCAGTTATTCCCTCCTTTTCCTAGATCTTGTCTTCTCGAAACTGCATAAGCCACATGACCGCCTCTTCAAATACAGATGTATTGATCTCATAATAAATGTATTTCTGGTACCTTGTTTCAAAAATCAGGTCAGCTTTTTTTAAAATGGACAGATGATAGGAAATTGTGGCATTCGACAGGTCAAATTCAGCAGCGATTTCCCCGGCAGACATCTTCCGTTCCTGCTTCAGCTTCAGCAGTATTTCCCGCCGTGCAGAATCACTCAATGCTTTAAATATATTTGGCAGACTCATAGTTTCACCTTTTGCTTTTTCATTTTGAAAAAATTCTAAATGACTTTTTTATTGTATGCCAGAAATCATATTTTGTCAATCTTTAGGAAATAATTTTTAAATAAAATCAATAGCATAAAAACAAATCAAATGCGAAACCCAGAGGAGTGAAAATACGTTATACCAATAGACGGCAATATGAGGTACAATATATGGGGAAAATGAAATGATTAAAGATTACACATATAGGGGAGAATCTAATGGAAGATGAAAAGATCATCGAGTTATACTGGCAGCGCAATGAAGAGGCGCTGAAACAGACAAATCAGAAATACGGCTCTTTCTGTTTTTATATAGCACATAATATTTTAAAAAACGAAGAAGACTCAAAAGAGTGCGTGAATGATACCTGGTTTAAGACATGGACGGTGATTCCTCCAAAGAGACCAGAATTTCTGCAGGCATTTTTAGGAAAGATTACAAGAAACCTGTCTTTAGACAGATACCGCAGAAGCCATGCGAGGAAACGGGGAGGTGGTACGATGGACGTTATTTATGATGAGTTAGAAGAATGCATTGCAGACGGCGGGGAAGACGCGCAGACGGACTCAATCGTGATTACAGACGCTGTCAGCCGCTTTTTAAAAGAAATCTCACATGATGCAAGAATTATATTTGTACGCCGGTACTGGTATGCGGACAGCGTGGAACAGATCGTGCAGCGTTACGGCATGAGTGAGAGCAAAGTCAAATCCTCGCTGATGCGCAGCAGGAACAAGCTGAAAACGTTTTTGGAAAAGGAGGGGATTATAGTATGAGGCGAAAAGCAGGAGAACGGCTGTTTGAAGCGATCGGGCAGCTCCCCGAGGAAATGATTCTGGAGGCGGAAAAAGACGGGCTGGAAAAACAAAATGTCGAAGAAATAAGACATACAGAAGAAAGCCAAAATGTTGTGGAAATAAACTATACAAAAGAAAGGCAGAGTGTTGGAGAACTAAGACATACAAAAGAAAGCCAAAATGTTGAAGAACTGAGAAAAACAGAGAAAAATCAAAATATTGAAGATTCCGAAGGAATTAAAAACAGAGAGGGAAATGAAAATCTCAAAGGAATTAGAAAAACAGAGAGCAGCCAAAATGTTGAAGAACTAAGAAAAACAGAGAAAAATCAAAATATTGAAGAAAATCAAAAAATAGAAAAAAATCAAAGTGTCGAAGAGGCTAAAAATACAAATGAGAATCAAAATGCAGAAAATACACACAATTGTCCAGGGGCAGATGCGGCTAGGAACAACGCAGCAGATCAAAAATCTGATCATGCAGCTAAGCTATGGCAGGCGCAGCCTGCTGCGGATGATCTGTCGTCGTTAAAAAAGCAAAAAAAGCTAAAAAAGCAGAAATGGAGTGAAAAAATCGGACAGATCGGCGGATATCTGAAATATCTGCCGGTAGCAGCGTGTCTATGCCTTGTCTGCAGCGGGGTCATTTATATTGTCGATAATTATGTAAATATAGATAAATCTGCACCATTTTCTGCAACCAGCGGAAGCAGCAGTGAATCGGGCGGAGCCGAAGAAGCAGTTATGAATGATCAGGAAATTGCAGAAAATACGATGGACAGCGAAGATTTAGACATGAACAGCAAAGGCAGCGGTGAATCCGGCCTGTCTGGCGGCGGGATGACCCAGCAGCCGGTAAAGCTGCCTGTTAGAAACGATGCATATGAAGGCCCTGTTTTGTCAATGACGGCAACCGGGGATACACACAATATAAAGACAAAACGGTGGATCAAAGGCGTTATTGATACAGAGGAATCACAGGGCACCCTGCAGCCGCTGCTTTCTGTGAGGGATACATATGAGATCGAAAATAATTCCAAAGAAGACAAGACCCTGCAGCTTGTCTATCCTTTTGTAACAACGCTGAACTTAGCCTGTGATCTGGATGGAGAAGTGATCCAGACTGCGGGAGAGGATGAACAGCCGGTTTCTTATAATATCGGTGACAGTGTCTGGGCATATTTAGGCCTGCAGGAATCAGCGCAGTCTACAGCTGAGGATTACAAAAGGTTTTTGGAAACGGCGCAGGATTATCAGGAGCATGCGCTGGAAAAAGAAGTGGACTGGAGCAGGGAGGTCAGTGTGTATACATTTACAGATATCTATGCGGAAGCTGATGAGGATGGGGGAGCATATCCTGGAGTAATCGGCGTGACGGTAAAAGGGACAGGCGCAGACGTCCTGACCTATGGCTTTGACCATTCTTTTGCGACAGGGGAAGGCGTATCAAATCACTGCTTTTTTATACCGGAAGAATCCAGACAGATTGTGATGATTGTCACCGGGGAGATGGATGGAGAGCCGGAGATGGGATTTTATACAAATCTGGACTGCGAAGAGCGGGTGGATGGCATTACATGCGACATGCAGAGGAAGGATATGTCATATGCAGATGCACTGCGCCTGTGCAGCAGGGCAGCATACAGGCAGGTGCGGCAGGATTATGAAACGGGCGCATACGAAGGGGAGCTGCCGGAATATTTAAGTGAAGATGCGGTTTTTAAAGCCCTGACAGCTGCCGGGGACGAAGATACTTTTTATGAACATATTACAAACCGTTATCATACGGAAGAGCTTAGGGAGATTTATGAAAAGCTTCTGGGAGAGGTACGAATTGTCTACGCGATGGCGATGGTGACAATTCCGGCAGGTCAGTCTGTGCGTGTAGAAGCGCTTGCGCAGAAGCGGCAGTATAACGGGCATTTTATGCTTCTGGAGGAAAATAGCGAGTCAGCAGGACGCAAGGAGTATCAGTTTGACTTTATGACGGATGACCGCAGCCGGCTAAATATAGAAAAAACGGTATTAAAGGCCCAGCTGCCGCCCGAATGGGACATTATAGATGAAAATATGAAGCTTAAAAAACGGGGAACGGCGTATAGGGCTGTTTTAGAAGACAAAATATATTTTATGGTGATAAAGAAGAATAAGCAGAAATAAGCGAAAACAGGATCGTGTGTTTTGAATCGGATACATCGGAAAATAATGATTGATTTCTAATTGGGTTAGTGCTTTAATAGAGTATAGAAGGAATTTATTTCCAGTCGGAATATATTATTGAAATTAGGAGGAGCTTTTATGTTTGGTTTTGGACAGATGATCAACATCTTAAAAAAGAATCCAAAAAAGATCGTATTTACAGAAGGTGAAGATCCGCGTATATTAGAAGCGGCTTCACGTCTGCTGGCAAGCTATTTTTTAAATCCAATACTGGTTGGCGACAAGGATGCGATTTACAATGCCGCAGAAGACAGCGGCTTTAATATCCGCGGGGCAGAGATTATTGATCCGAAAGACTATGATCAGATGGACAGTATGGTAGAGATGTTCTGCGAGCTGCGTAAATCAAAAGGGGTTACGCCGGAAGAGGCGAGAAAAATACTGCAGCAGGCAAATTATTTTGGTGCGATGCTTGTGAAAATGGGCATTGCGGATGCGCTGTTAGGCGGCGCTACCTATTCGACGGCTGATACGGTACGTCCGGCGCTGCAGCTGATTAAGACAAAACCGGGCAACAGCATAGTATCATCCTGCTTTATTCTTGTGCGTCCGTCTGCAACAGGTGAGAATGAAGTATTGGCAATGGGAGATTGTGCGATTAATATAAAGCCTACCGAAGACCAGCTCGTAGAGATTGCATTAGAGACCGCAGAGTGTGCAAAAATCTTTGGCATTGACCCTCAGGTAGCGTTTTTAAGCTATTCTACGTTTGGCTCCGGCGAAGGAGAAGATGTAGATAAAATGCGTAACGCAGCACTAAAGACAAAGGCAAGAAATCCTGACCTTCCTGTAGAAGGCGAGCTGCAGTTTGACGCTGCGGTAGACAAGCGTGTGGCACGTGTAAAGTGTCCGGAGTCAGATATTGCAGGACATGCAAATACGTTTATATTCCCGGATATCAGTGCCGGAAATATCGGATATAAAATCGCACAGCGTCTGGGACATTTTGAAGCTTACGGGCCGATTCTGCTTGGCCTGAATGCGCCGATCAATGATCTGTCCAGAGGATGCAACGCTTCGGAAGTGTATTCGATGGCGATCATTACGGCTGCGCTTGCAGACTAACAAATAAAAATAATAAAAATAACAAATACTTTCTGAAGGATGTAGGGCATATTATGCCGCAGGGTACATTCGGCAGAAAGTATTTGTTATTTATGGCATTTTAAGACACGCTTTAGAGCGTGTTTACAGATATTCTTTAGAAAGTGCCTCAAAGGCTGCCAGCGACCGTCTGACAGTTTCAGTCGGTACGCAGTAGGATATGCGCACATGGCCCGGGCAGCCGAAACCGGTTCCCGGCACAATCAGCAGGCTGTGTGCTTTTGCACGTTCTGCAAAGGCAGTATCATCCGGCTCTAAAGAGCGCGGGAACATATAAAAAGTACCGTCCGGTTCTACGACATGGTAGCCCATTGTGCGCAGGGCGTTACACAGCAGATTTTTATTTGCTTCGTAGATGGCGACATCGGACGTTTCATCTGCACAGGCAGCACAGACACGCTGAAACAGGCTTGGTGCGTTGACATATCCGAGTGAGCGTCCGGCACCGGCTACTGCCGCATATACGAGAGCAGAATCTTCCACAGCAGGCGGGATCAGCACGTAGCCCATGCGTTCGCCGGGCAGGGAAAGAGATTTGGACCAGGAATAGCATATGAGCGTATTTTCATAAAAGTCAGGCAGGAACGGCACAGCTGTGCTGGAAAATACGATCTCACGGTATGGCTCATCAGAAATGAGGTAGATCGGATGGCCGTATTTTTTTGAAGCCGCACGAAGCATTTCGGACAATTTCTTTATAGTAGCTTCTGCATAGACTACACCGGAGGGGTTATTTGGAGAATTGACGATCACAGCCTTTACAGATGGAGTCAGTGCTTTTTCGAGCGCCTCAAAATCAATCTGAAATGCCTCGGTGTCGGCTGGTATTATAACGGGCCTGGCCCCGGCACCTTTAACAAATACAGTATACTCTGGGAAATATGGGGCAAAAATAATTACCTCGTCCCCTGCATTGCACAGCCCGTGGAAACAGCAGCATAGGGCAGCGGCGGCACCAAGGGTCAGGTAAAAGTGGTCTGCGGTATATGCAGTGTGAAAACGCCTGTTTACAGAGGCAGCCAGTAAATCGCGCACGGAGGCATCTCCCTGGGCGCTGGTATACCCGTGGAGGATCACAGGATTCATTTCCTGCAAAAAACGGATGGCGGTTTCATTGATACTTGCCGGGGCAGGCACACTGGGATTTCCAATAGAAAAATCAAACACATTTTCTGCGCCGATTTCAGCAGCCTTTAATTTGCCGAATTCGAACAGTTCACGGATGACGGAACGCTGTGTGCCGAGAGTAACCATTTGCTGATTTAGTCTAGATGGCATATATGAATGCTCCTTTCATATCATATTTTTTCGTTTTCTGTATTTATTATATCATAATAACTAGATAATGGGGGACAGGTATTGGTCAAATAAGTCGAAAATAAAAAAATAAAAAATTTGAAAAAAGTTGTTGACAAACAGAAAAAAAGATAGTAATATATCTCTTGCGTCACGGCACTGGCCGCAGACGATCAGGGCTTATAGCTCAGCCGGTTAGAGCGCACGCCTGATAAGCGTGAGGTCGGTG
>CAJUHV010000096.1 GCA_910586445.1 uncultured Eubacterium sp. | reverse complement strand
ATGGATAAAAGATCCTGTCACAGGGAAACAAAAACGGCAATGTCAATGTGAGCTGCCCTGTACCGATTCACCATCCGGCCGAATGGCATACGTTTATCCTGAAAAGGATTTCCGCTCTTATCCCGGCACTCTCCGTGGTACGCAGGAATGGGACAATACGTATAAAATACGGACTGATGTAGAAAGAGACATTCATCATATAAAGGAAATCTTTGTCTTGCAGGCAGGCGTACACAGAACGAAAAGACTTTGCATGCTGATTTAATCCTTGCCGGCATCACACATCTTATTATAGTTGTCATTGCAGATAAGATCAAACACCATGAATACCTCCGTAGCTTGAAACCTCTCATTGCATAGGACTTACCAGCTCCATAAAGCCTATGGCTTATTAAAGTGCGCCTAAATTATCCGGCTATCCCCTTTTTATTTCAAAATTCGTGTATAGTACCAATTCTTCCTAGTTTTGGTTCAAGATTGCGAACGAGCTTAGCGAGTTTCGCAATTACCTACTCTTGATTTTATTATGGAATCCTTGAGAATAAACTGTCAACTTTTTTATACCACACCAGATGATGGGGAGTGATATTAATTAGATAAAGGTATTATATGCAAGAGTGTTATCTGTAAAGCTAAAAGGTAAACATTTTGTAGGAAATAAAGAAGATCTTGTCTGGTAAGGATAGGGTCTTTTTTATTTATGTGCTGTTAGAAAGTTAGTTTTAGCTGAATTCTATTGATGTTAATATAATTCAATATATAAATAAGAAAGTAAATAGCTTGTAATTGGACTATATGTGTGATATACTTGTAGATATTTAGAGAATTATAAAGATTAGTAAAACAATATAGAGAAAAAGAGGTTAGTATTAATGGATAAAAGTACTATATTAGGAATAATTTTAGGTTCTACAGTAATGAGTAGTTTAGTAAATGCAATTTTTTCATATTTAACAAATAGAAAAAATGATACACTATCCCATATTACAAATGAAAGGAAAGTGTGGAGAGAAAAAATAAGAGATTTAGCAGCTAAAATACAAGATTGTGAATTTCATGCTACTAATAAAAAAAATATTAACAAATATTTAGTGCAACTAAAAGTTAATATTAATCCCTATGGTAAAGGAAAGATATGTGATTTTGAGCATGATTCACATATTTGGATGGAGATTTGTGAATTAGAGACAGTTACAGATGCAGATAATTTTCAAAAGCACAAAGAACTATTAGTGGATTATTTATCATTTATGCTTAAAGAAGATTGGGAACGATCAAAGAGAGAGATTAAAGGATTTTCAGCTTTAATCTGTGAATTTCTTTCTATGAGTATTTTTTTAATATGGCTTGTGAGTATACATAGGATTAAGTATTCATTTGGTTTGAATTATTGTATATTTTTATGTATAATAACTTTTTTAATGTTATTTGCGTTGCCAAAGATAATAATTCCGTTCTTTGATATAAAAATTATAAAAAATGATAATATTAACAATCTATATATGATTCTATCATTTTTTTATATTTTAATAGGACTGGCTATATATGCTATATATGTTTTTATAATATTTTTATTTGCTCAAAAATATATGCATAATGATCTGGAATCTGGAATATTTTTTGTTTTATCAGGAGTGGTTATTGTCTTAGTATTATTAAATGTATTTAATACAAGAGATAGAAAATATTATATAGCTGATTCTATAAATAGATTAAGATGTGATAAATTATCCAAAATACATGAATATAAATCTATTATAAATGATTGGGTGCATGAGTTAGATCAGTTAAATAATTATGATTATGTAATGAAAGAAAAGTTAGATTTGCAAAATATAGTACTTAAAAATTATAAAAGAGAACAAAAAATAAAAAAATTGAAATATGCAAGAAAATATGATGTTGAAAGCTACAAAAAAAGAAAAGAGATTGAAAGTATTATAAAAGAAATAAATAATAGAATAAAATTGAATAAAAGAGTAATTAAAGAAAAGAGAGTTTATGGACGAGGAGAAAATCAGCAGATCAGGTAGTAAAAATATAGAAAGGAAATGTGAATTATGAATATTTTAATGATTGGTAATGGATTTGATATTGCACATGGATTACCAACTAAATATCCAGAGTTTTTGAAATGGATTATACATGAATATAATTTTTTTGGTTATCTAAAAGAACAGGATGTAGAGATAACTCGAAATATTGAGATTTGCTTAGAAATACCAGAAGAAATAAATGAAGAAGTAAAATGTCAAGAATGGATTATGATACTCAAAGAGAATTATGGGATATGATTGATAAAAATGTATGGTTTCAGTTATTTTTCAGAAATCAAAAGTATATAAAAGACAACTGGATAGATTTTGAAAGTGAAATCAGTAGAGTTATTAAATTATTAGATGAAGATATGATTAGGTCAAAAGCGGATGAAAGTAAGATAGTAAGGGAATTTTCTGAATCATATTTTTCAGAGTATTTATTGAGACTATGAAAAAAAGTCTGTAAATAAGATCTTCTATGATAATGATAGGTGAAAGGATTTGTAAAATCAGCTTTTCACCTTCATGTTATATATAACAGTTATAAAATTGCATGTCAAGAGCAGGCGGGAAATCCGCCTGTTTTTCTGACTATTTTATTATTCTGGCAAGCGTCCCTCATACATGATGCTCAGTTCACCGTAGACCTGTGCCCGGTTCCGGATCGTGGCAGTCCATTTTTTCGTTGCTTCAAATGTAGCTAAGTACAGGGCTTTCAGAAGGGCTGTACTGCCCGGGAATACACTTCTCTGACGGTTCAGTTTCCGGTAAGTGGAATTCAGGGATTCTATGGAATTTGTTGTATAAATAACCTTCCTGACGGCTGCTGAAAACTTGAAGACCGGGGAAACGGCATCCCAGTTATCCTTCCAGCGTTTCATGGAATTCGGATATTTTGGAGGCCATTTTTCTGTCACCCGGCCCAAAGCTGCCAGGGCCCTCTTTTCATCTGCAGCCTGATAAACCGTTTTTAAATCGGCAGCAAAGGCCTTCCTGTCTCTATCTGGAACATATTTTAAAGTATTCCTCACCTGATGGACAATGCATCTCTGGCATTCTGTCTTGGGAAACGCTGCAGCAACCGCTTCTTTGATGCCCGCAAGCCGTCCGCATAGATGATCAGGACATCTTTTACGCCGCGGTTTTTTAATTCGTTCAAAACAGAAAGCCAGTATTTTGAACTTTCGTTTTCTCCAGTGCTGATTGCAGGCACTTCTTTCCTGCCTGCTGCATTAATTCCAGGAATTACATACGCTGCAGGTTTGCGGATTGCTCCGTTATCACGGACAGGGTAGTGGATCGCATCAATATACAGGATTGGATAGGCTTCATCCAGGGGGCGGTTCTGCCAGTCTTCAGTCTGCGGGAGGATTTTGTCCGTGATATCCGAGATGAAGCCCTCTGATGCCTCAAAGCCATAAATATCCTCAATTGTTTCCGAAATCTGGCGGGTTGTCATGCCTTTCGCATACATAGAAATGATCTTCTGGTCAATATCTGAAATGTCTTTCTGGCGTTTCTTTATGACCTGTGGTTCAAATGTTGGTTTCCTGTCCTGCGGCACTTCGATTTCCATGGAGCCGTAACGGCTGTTTACCCTTTTGCGCTTGCAGCCGTTACGGCGTCATCGCTGTCTGAAAGCTCTGACTTTTCATACCCTAAATGTTCATCCATTTCTGCCTCCATCATTTCTCTGATGGTCCCGCCGAGAAGATCTTTCAGGGCATCCTGAATGTCTTCCGCTTACTGGATGTCATATTCCTCCAGAAGCTGGTGGATAATGCTGCGTTTTCCTTCCGTCATTTGTACTCTGTGTACGGGTTTCTTTTCTCTTGCCATAGTAAAAGGCCTCCTTATGATAATTTATTTTATTATAGAAGACCTTTAAAAACACTATTTACAGAAAAAATTTCACACCCTCCATTCAACAGTTGGCATCTGCCAATGAAGAAAAGCGCATTAACTCTGTAAAGAAATCCATTCACAGGCGGACAAATTGCGCTAAAGTGCAGGAAAGTGCCATTAGGAAATAGCCGGAGGCTGCAGTCGCACTGATTCATTTATGCTGCAGAGCGTTTATGATTTTATTCGACAAAATGCATACTTTAGATATATTAGACTGCTGGCATAAATACACATTAAGGATATATTGTACTATTGGCATAAATACAAAGGAAAAATAGCAGTTTATACTCACGAACGATAAACTTTACCACTGATGCATAGCATTTAAACATTCGCGAGCCTGAATAATTGGCAAAGTTTAGTGATTGTGAGTATAGGTATCGGGTTTAGATAATATCAGCATTTCGGATGTTATTTGTGCTGTTTGGGATATGCATGAATAACATTCTTTTTTTCTTATATTATACGAGTATTTGTCAACCAAGAGCGCCTCCTTCTGATTTTAAATGCTTTGAATAAAAATCAGAAGGAGAAAATACGAATGGAAGTACAAAAATATTATATATCACTGGATGGAAAGAATTACGAGGTTAGCAGAGAACTCTATACAGCTTATATGAAAGGCAAAGGTATTTTACCCATGATCTGAAAAGGGAACAACGGCGGATAGACAGGAAAACCGGGGAAGTCATAGTTATTCCAGGCAGGGAGGATTCCTACGAGCGGCTCATAGAGGCGGAAAAGCAGTTTATAGAGGAAGAGGAGTCTGTGGAAGATGCGGCAATCCGCGATGTCATGCTGGAAAAACTGAATGGGGCTCAACATATGCTGACAGAGAAAGAGCTTGGGATCATCTATTTTCTTTTCTATATGGAAATCAGTGAGACACAGCTTGCAGAAAAAATGGGGCTTGCCCGGACAACGCTGCAGTCACAGAAGTACAGGATTTTAGAAACGCTGAAAGATATGCTGTAATTTTTTTGAAAAATTTTTCGGCAGGAAGGAGTTCCTGACGGTTAAATAAGTAGAGGGGCTTTCTGCATATGCATGATCAGGCAGAAAGACTGCACTGCACCATGACAACTGCATATCAGTCATCCAGGTACGTTCCGGCAGGCCGGAGCAGCATGATTCGTGTCGCGGTGATCTTTGAAAGGGAGCGGGAAACACAGGTCAAAACAGCTTATGTGGTGCAGGCTGTCTGCGGTGATGGCAGGCCGGTATAATGATACTTCTGCGGAATGCAGCTATCTGTGGACAGGATAGAGCCGGAAGGTTATGAGGCTTTTACCAGAAGCGCCTGGATGATTCCCTGCACAGCAGGAGCATGTATAAAATGCTTTTCCTATATTTTGTGCATAAGTTGGGGATGCGTGGCCAAATACAGCTTTTGATCTTTTAATTTTGAATGGCATTATTTCAAGAATGCCGTTTTTTGAATAAACTGATTAGAAATGGAAAAAATAGTTAGCAGAAAGATTCTGCTGGCTTATAGACGATTTTTTGTAGAAACAGAAAATGCAAAATGTGCTGATTATTAGAGATTTCATTTGCAGTGTGTGAAAGGATTGATGAAAAACATGGCCGTTGACCGGAGAGTTACAGGGACAGGAAGAAACAAATAAAAAACAGGCAAGAAAGGAAAAGCAGATGGGAGCAGTCAGGGATATTCATGAGATTATGATAGATGCATCGCTGCCCAAAAGGGAGCGCATTCTGGATTTTCTAAACCAGATTGAAAATCCGCGGGAGTATGAGGATGATGGCGTAAAGGTAGTGCTCAAATATGCAGATACGGAAGAAACACTGACAGACAGGCTGGTTGCCTATGCAAACTGTATGAGGATGAATCATTAAGCCTTATATTGAACGGTAAAAGATAAAAAATAAAGAAACCATACAGATAAAAGCCGGCAGCAGTCCAGGAAGCTCAGACTGCCTGGGCTGCCCCATAGGCTGGAAAAAACAGGAAAAAAATTATGCAGGAAAACGGTTGACGCGGCTTCGGACAGATGATATAGTTAGGATGGTCAATAAAAAAATCAGACACCATACCGGATTCCTGTGGAATAATGCGGGAGGATGATCTGTATGGTATCAGAAAAATCAAAAGTCTATCAGGCTGTTGCATATTACAGGCTGTCAAAAGATGACGGCGACAAGGGCGAGAGCAACAGCATTATCAACCAGCGCAAGCTCATACATGAGTTTGTGTCTGCATCTGGCGATATCACACTGGCTGGTGAAAAGCAGGATGACGGCTATACCGGGACAAATTTCGACCGTCCCGGGTTTAAGGAGCTGCTCCGGATGCTTGAGGAAGGAAAAGCAGACTGTGTGATTGTCAAGGATTTATCCCGTCTCGGCAGAGATTATATTGAAACAGGAAAGTATATTGAGCGTATCTTTCCGGCTATGGGAATACGTTTTATTGCGGTTAATGACTGCATTGACTCAGGAAAGAAAAACCAGGCGGATGAAATTGTGATTCCATTTAAAAACCTGATTAACGATTCTTACTGCAGGGAGCTTTCCAACAAACTCCGCAGGCAGTTTCGGGTGCAGCGGGCCAAAGGGGAGTTTATTGGAAGTTTTGCTGCTTTTGGATATTTAAAGTCACCGGCGGACAGGCACCGGCTTGTTGTGGATGAAACGGCGGCTGATGTGGTGAGGCTGATTTTTGCGAGGCGGATCGCAGGATATTCCTGCCAGAAGATCGCAGATTATCTGAACCAGTTCGGCTTCCTTTCACCAAGCGAATATAAGAAAAGCATCGGGCTGAATTACAGAAGCGGATTTAAGGAAAGGACGCAGAGCGCATGGGGAGCGGCCACCATCCGACGGATTCTCACAAACCGCATTTATGTAGGCGATCTGGAGCAGGGCAAGCGGAGCACGCCGAATTACAAAGTGAAGAAAATGCAGGAAAAGGAACGCGGCGAGTGGGTCATTGTACAGGGTGCGCATGAAGCAATCGTATCCCATGAAGTATTTGAGACTGTCGCAAGGTTGGCGGAGCGCGATGCAAGGACATCGCCGAAACAGGATAAGGTTTATCCGCTGTCGGGGATCCTGTTCTGCGGGGACTGCCATGCTTCGATGATACGGCGCGTGGTGAAGCGCGGCAGAAAGGAGTTCTGCTATTATGTCTGCAGCGCAAACAAGAAAAAGCAGGGATGCAGCAGCCACAGCATGGCAGCGGATGTCCTGCATGATAAGATTTTGAAAGCAGTACAGCTTCAGGTGGCGCTGGTTGTTGAAACAGAGGAATTTCTGCAGCGGATTGGAAACAGTGAGATACTGAACAGGAAAGTGCACAGGCTGGAAAACCTCATAGCACAGAAAACAAAGGAGCTGGAGTCGCAGCAGCACTTCCGCATGAAGCTTTATGAACATATGACGGAGGGCGTTATTACAAAGGAAGAGTTTTCTGCAATGCGGCAGAGCTATACAGCCAAGATTGCGAAGACACAGGAGGCGGTAAAGGCGCTTGAGCGGGAACTGGAGGATTCGTTAAGGGAAAGCAGCCTGGACTGTTCCTGGATGCAGCTTTTTAAAAAGAACCGGAATGTGACAGATCTGGACAGGGAGCTTGTTGTAACGCTGGTCAACCGGATAGAGGTGTTTGACGATAAACGGGTAGAAGTGTATTTTAACTTCTGTGATGAGCTTGCCCAGATACAGGGATATCTGAAAACAACCGGGAAAGAACATGATTTTTCTGCAGAAGCAGTCTGAAAGGGGTGCGGCAAATGGCGCGAACAGCAAGAAAAGTAAAAAAAGAAGAAGCGGCAGGCATAAGTCAGGAGCAGTTCCTTGCCGGGGTTTATTTAAGGCTTTCAGAAGAGGATGAACGGGAGCAGGAGCAGAATTCCATAGGGAACCAGAAAAAAATATGCCTAGAATATTTGTCGCATGAAGAAAATGTGCAGGTGGCGGATACGTATGTGGATAACGGGGCGACAGGGACAAATTTTCACAGGCCCGGCTTTGAACATATGATCCGGGATGTGCAGGACGGGCGGATCAACTGCATCATAGTAAAGGATCTGAGCCGTTTTGGCCGCAATTACCTGGAAACGAGTGAATATCTGGAAAGGATTTTTCCAGCAGGCGGGGTGCGGTTTATCGCAGTAAACAATCATTATGACAGCCTTAAAAACGAAGAAAGCGGGAATGACGGGATTGCAGTCCCGTTTTCAAATATTGTAAATGAGATGTATGCAAGGGATATTTCCGGAAAAATCAGGACTTCCATACATACGCTTATGGCAAAGGGCGAATACCTTCCGCCCGTGGGCAGCATCCCTTACGGGTATCTGCGGGATGCAGACAGGAATACGTATACGCCGGATCTGGAAACAGAAGGCATTGTCCGGATGATTTTTGAAAAGAAGCTTGCAGGGGCATCCAATTACAGCATATCAGTGGAACTGAACAGACAGGGGATTCCAAGCCCCGGACGGCTGCGGTTCCTTCGTGGAATGTCCCGTGATGAAAGGCACAGGACAGCGGCATGGACACATAAAACGGTTGCGTTTGTATTGAAAAACGAGACATACACCGGATGCCGGATTTATGGAAAAATAGCAAAAGAGGGGCAGAAGAAGACGAAGCAGGGGAGGGAAAACTGGCAGTATGTTTATCATGCGCATCCTGCAATCATCGACGAAGATACATTCCGGCAGGTGCAGGATATTCTGGAGGAAGAGAGGAATGTACGGGCGGGATACCAGAAACGCAGTTCCACTACTGATTTTCAAAAGCAGATACTGCGGGGAAAAGTGTTCTGCGGAGACTGCGGGTCCCTCATGGGGACAATGAAGCGCCTCCAGCGGACTGCAAGCAGCCTGCCGCCGCGAATATTTTACCAGTGCAGTCTTTACACAAGGTCAGGCAAAGTTTCCTGTTCCAATCATTATATCGCGCAGGAAACCCTGCTTGAAAAGATTGAAAATGCAGTCAGGCTGCAGATACAGCTTGCACTGGAACTGGAGCAGTTCCTGAAATGCAGGGATAGCCGGCCGGATACCGGGCGTGAAGACGGGGCGGTTCGAAGCATCCGGCAGAAACAGGCAGCGCAGGCCGCAAAGCTGGAACAGCTTCTTTTGAATTATAATGAAGGGACGATTGATAAAGAGGAATATTTGTATATTAAGCAACGGTATGACCAGGCGGCTCGGCAGATGGAAACAGAGCTGAAAGAGGCAGAAACTGACAGGGAGCGGTTTGTACAGACTGTTTCAATGGCTGAACGGTGGATAGGGAAGATAAAAGAATTCAGGGAGAAAGGCAGGCTTGACCGGGAACTGGTAGAATGCCTGGTAGACAGGATAAATGTATATGATGGCCGGAAAGTGGAGATTGTTTTTACATTTAAGGATGAGTACAGGGACATGCTGATCAGGCATGAATGTGAGGAGGTGTCTGCAAATGCCGCAAAAGAGGCATAGGCAGGATACAGAGCGGGCAACGCTGGCATATCTGCGGCTTTCGCTGGCAGATGATGACGGAAAAGATGAGAGCAACAGCATTTCGTCCCAGAGGGAATGCATCCGGGATTACTGCCAGAGGCATGGGATCAGGCAGGAAAGCCGGGAATGTGTGGATGACGGTTACAGCGGGACGGATTTTAACCGTCCGGGATTCCAGGAGCTGATGCATATGGTGAAAGCAGGCAGCGTGGGAACGATCATTGTCAAAGATCTGTCAAGGCTTGGCAGGAATTATCTGGAAACCGGCTATTATCTGGAATATGTGTTCCCCTATTATGGCGTGAGGGTCATTTCCGTGAATGACCATTATGATTCAAAAGAATCGGGGGAAACAACGATCGGCCTTGACACTGCAATCCGGAACCTGATGAATGAGTGCTACAGCAGGGATATTTCCAAAAAGATCTCATCAGCCGTACATTTAAAAAAGGCCGGCGGTGAATATGTGTATGGAGCCGTACCGTTTGGATATAAAAAGGGGGAAAGAAAAAATACAATTGTGGCGGATGGTGAAGCGGCGGATATTGTGAGACGCATATTCCAGCTTGCAGCCGACGGCAATACAGTTACGCAGATTGCGAGGCTTATGAACGAAGAAAAAGTTACCACACCGTCAAAATATCTTGCACCTGTACGTCCCAATTATAAAGTGCGCGAATTCTGGTCTTATGAATCCGTGCGCAATATCCTGATCAACCGTATTTATACAGGTGATACCGAGACATACAAGTCGCATGTTGTAAAAGTGGGCAGTGACAGGGTGAAACAGATACCGGAAAAAGAGCGTGTTGTAATAGAGGACACGCATGAAGCCCTGGTCAGCAGGGAACTGTACGCAAAGGCAAGAGCCGTAATAAAGAGCAATGTGAAAGGCCCGAAGAAAAAGGCGGGCAGCATATTTACGGGTATTTTATACTGCAGCTGCTGCGGGGGAAGGCTTGTGAAAGGCAAAGCAGAAAACAGGCGGTTCCTCTGCACAAATGCGCGGTACCGGCCTGATGGCGGATGTGTATCCGTCAGGGTGGAAGAAGCCGGTTTGAAAGATACCGTTTCAAAAGAAATTTCAAAGAAGATAGACATGCTCCGGGAACAGGAAAAGGAAATCCGGCAGCTTGTCAGCAAAGGGCGGAGCGAAATCCTGCAGCTGCAGAAGGAAAGGGACAGGACGGCGAATAAACGGAAACGGCTGATGGATGACAGGATCGGACTGTATGAGGATTATGCGGAGGGGAAACTGGATAAGGAGACGTATCTGGACAGAAAGAAGGAAATAGCAGTTCTGGATGAAAAATATGCCAGCCAGGAGCAGGTTCTGGATGAAAAGATTCAGAACCTGCAGGAGGCCGGCAATGAAAGGGCAGAGCAGACAGGCGGGAAAAGGATGGAAACCTGCCCTGGCCAGGAGCTTACAAAAGAGATTCTGCAATCGCTGGTCAGCAGGATTGTGGTAAATCCGGGCGGAGAAGTGGAAATTTACTGGAAATAAGGCCGGCGGGCTGCTGCGGTCTCTGACTGATTTATACCTGAGAGCACAATTATTTGCCAGTCATCTCAGCGCTCGCGGGTATATACTTTGTAAAATATGGCAAATGAAACTACATGTAGGTATAGGAACTGCAGCAGATGAAATTGAAACAGTGGAAATTTTGTGTTATGATAATTTGGAAGAAAGGGACAGGGGATGGAAAAAGACCGGGAGAGGAAAAGACAGGAAATACTGCAATCTGTTTGGAATGGGCCTGCCAGTGTACCATATTGACCGGATGGTGGAAGAAACAGGGCTGCCGTTTGGGGAAGCTTCGCATATACTGTATGTGAATGGCACATACCGCGGCGATGATCCGATGGGCAGGCTGATGCATGATTTTTTCTGTACGGAAGCAGGTGATATGCATTATGGGATACTGGCAGAAAGAGTCCGTTATTTTAAGAGAACTGAGGAAGGAGTGAAAGCTATGAGTGAGGCTATGGAGGAACTTGCAAAGAAATGGGCGGAAGAGGAGGTTCAGGAAGAAAGAGAAGCGGTGGTGTTCAGAATGCTGGAAACGGGTAAGACAGATTTGGAGAAAATTGCAAAAGTGTCAAAACTTTCCGTGGAGGCAGTGGAGAGACTGGCGAAGCTGCAGCCTGTATAAAGCATGGCCTATGTGGTTGAGTTCTATATGCATAATTGTTTGAAATTTTGTAATTAAAACTGATTCATACATACATGTGGCTGTATATGATGATTATAATAGTGGTATGAATAGTAAGGCAGAAAATTGTTCATATCACTATTGCAATCTGTTTTGTTAGTATGATGGTTAGGTAATTGCGAAACAAGTTCAAAATCTTGATTCCAATAGGGCAAAGGCCCG
>CAJUHV010000095.1 GCA_910586445.1 uncultured Eubacterium sp. | reverse complement strand
AACAAAAAGAATCCCGTATTCATGCGGGTTCGGGCGTTTCGCAAACGCCTAAAAACTACATAAAAAGAAAGGAGCAGATATTTTATGAAGAAGAAATTTTTATACTTAGGAATGGCACTGGCTCTAAGCGTATCAGCGGTGAATATGCCGTATGCCTTTGGGCAGGCATATGCCTCCGTGATCCGTGAGCCGGATGATGGAGAAGCGTATGATGCGCAGGCAGATGGGCTGGAGGATGAAGACGACGAGATTTATGCCGGGGAGCTGACAAAGTATGATATTAAGGCTGCACCGTCCAAAAAAACAATCCATGTAAAGGAGTCTTTTAAAATCAGGGTCTTGGCGCAGGCAGAAAGTGAATGGGCGGATCTGCCGGATGAAGAGTGGGAGGAGCTGTGTGAGCAGAGCATCGATTCCATTTCGTACCGTTCGACGAAGTCGAGCGTGGCGTCGGTCAGCTCGTCTGGAAAAGTGACAGGCAGGAGGAAAGGAACGGCGGTTATTAAGACAACCATAGATCTCGCAAATGGGGAGACAGTTGTGTATAAAACAAAGGTTTATGTGAAAAAGGAAAAAGTGAGCGAGGGGGGATCGTACAAACCAGAAGCTACGATACCGCCGATAGACGAAGAGCTCATTGACGAGTGAAATTACCTTATGCGGACAGACTTATTTTGCGTATATAGACGACAAAAAGAGGCTGATTAGAGAGTGAAATTACCCTATGAGGAGGCAGGTAATGATAAAGCAGACAAAAAAATGGAGATGGGCTGCACTTGTGCTGATTATGGCACTGATTATGCCTTATCTTACGATCAATGTAAAGGCAGATACGATACATCTGCGTGCAGCTGCATCAGAAGCAGAAGCGCTGTGCTTTGATGCGATTTACTACGCAGAGCAGAACGGGGATTTAAAATTTTCATATGGCTATGATGAAGAGAAGCTGTATGAGCATTGGATAAAGTATGGCATTGAGGAAGGCAGGCCGAGTTCGCCTGTATGGCATCCAAAGTATTATCTGGATCATAACCCGGATGTCAAAAGCATATATGGCACAGATTATGAAGGCGCTTACAGGCACTTTTTAGCTGATGGACAAAAAGAGTACAGGATCTCATCGCCATATTATTATGGGATTTTTTATAAGGCCAGATATGAGGGGGAATTCCGGCTTTATGACAGCTTTGGACTTTTAAAGCATTTTAAATACTGGGGGCTGAATGAAGGACGCACGGCATATACTGCCAGATACGAAGGCAGGAGCGGGTGGAGGATCACTTTTCCGGTGCCGGATGACATTTACAAAGAACCAGCGTCAACGCCGGCTCCAACACCAACGCCGACACCGACGCCGACTCCAGCGCCGTCACCGGTACTGGAAGTCAGCCCGTCCAATATGTCGGCGGCTGCCGACGGTACGATTGCAGGTACTGCGGCAGTGCAGGTAAATACAAATGCGGGCGGCTCACAGTATGAGGCTTCTTCGAGCACAGGGGGATTTCGGGTCAGCACAAACGGCAGCTCCTGGCTGAGTGTAGGCAAAAGCAGCTCAAATTACGGGGCATCCAGTTCGCTGTCATATACAGGCCAGGGATCATTTTATGTATTTGCCCAGCCGAACAATACTTCGTATTCCAGAACAGGCACGATTACTGTAACACATGAAGGCGGTACGCTCAGCCGCAGCGTTACGGTTACGCAGGAAGGAAAAAAGAGTGCACAGCTGACCGTCAGCAGTTCACAGTTAAACGCATCTGCTGACGGTACGATGAATACATCCTATATAACGGCCAATACAGGCAGTACAGGAGGATTTCGTGTCAATACAGGCAGCAGCTCCTGGCTGAAGGTCGGTAAAAACAGCTCAAAATACAGTGCTGCCAGTTCGGCTTCCTATACAGACAGCGGGAGCTTTTATGTATTTGCAGATCCGAATACTTCGGAATCAAGCCGGACAGGGTATATTACAGTCACACATGAAGATGGTTCTGTGAGCAGAACAGTTGCCGTAAAGCAGGAAGGAAAAGAAAAGCCGGCAGCAGTAAATAAGCCGAAGCTGTCGGTGGATACAAACAGACTGTCTGTGGCGGCAGACGGCACAGGGTCTAGTGCACGTTCGGTACGCGCAGACACGCTGAATACCGGAGGATTTAAGGCAGAGGTAAGCAGTGCAGACCGTTCATGGCTGTCTATAAGCAGGCAGGGCACAGGCTCCGGCTCTTCAAAGCTGACTTACAGCGGCAGCGGCACAGTTTATGTGACAGTCTCAGCAAACACCGCTGCAAAGAAACGTACAGGCACGATTACGATTACACATGCAGACAACAGTTCATTGGCCGAAACGATTCAGATCGTCCAGTCTGCAAAATCAGGGAGCACACAGGATACGCCGGGCAGCGACAAGCCGGTGAACGGCACAGGCAGCAATAAACCGGCAGACGGCACGGGCAGCAATAAGCCGGCAGACGGCACAGGCAGCGACAAGCCGGTGGACGGCACAGGAAACGGCAGGCCGATTGGTGGTACAACAGGCGACAAGCCGGTGGACGGCACAGGCAGCAGTAAGCCGGTGGACGGCACGGGCAGCAATAAGCCGGCGGACGGCACGGGCAGCAGCAGGCCGATCGAAGGCTCCACCGGGAATACAGATTCTTCACAGGATTCCAATTATGTGCAGAAGGATGGGGATGTCATTTCAGCGGATGTCTCAGAAATCACTGCGAATGCAAACGGCGTCTTGTCTGTATCTTCTGTCAGGGTAGATACGGAAGGTACCGGCGGTTTTACGGCAGACACCAAAGACAATGACTGGATCAAGGTCGGAAAATCCGAGAAAAAATCGGGTGCCTCTACAAAAGTATCGTATAATAAAAGCGGTACATTCTATGTGTTTGCAGATAAATATGCGGGAAAGTCAAAAAGGACGGGGACGATTACCATAAAGCATGAGAAAGGAAAGCTGCAGACCGAGATCAAGGTGGAGCAGAGTGCGTCTGGTGCAGTCTTCAGTGTAGATACAGAAAAGAAAACAGTAGATAAAGACGGCAGTTTTTATAATAATGCAGTGTCTGTAAAGGCCGGAAAATCTGCTGCTTATACCGTGGAGGTACAAGACTGCGACTGGCTGGGGATTACTTTGGAAGAGACAGACGATTTTGACATGGGGCTTTTGAAGATGTCATTTACAGGCAGCCAGACATTTTATCTGGTGGCGGCACAGAATACAGGAAATAAGCTGACAGCTGTAATTACAGTGACACAGGAGTCGGACAGCCGGCCGAAAGAAATCACAGTCACACAGATCGGCATGGACAGCGCGTATATGGAAATCGACCGTGAGACGGCATACTTTGACGAACCAGGGGCAGCAGTCAGCGGTGCGGTGCATGTGCTTGCAGATGAAGATATAAAGTGGACAGCACAGGCATCGGAAAAATGGATAAAAATTGCTGAGACAGCTTCGTCTTCGGCAGAAAAATATGCGTCTATGGAAGGCACAGGCTCTGGCACTTTTTATATCCATGTAGATAAAAATGACGCACTCAAGGAAAGAAGCGGGCTCGTAACAGTGAGCGCCCCGGGCATGGAAAGCTATGAGATCTATGTAAGCCAGGCAGAAAATGAGCGCGGTATAGAGGTGCTTTTAGAAGAGTTAACAGTAAGCGTGACGAAAAAGACTTTTAAAAAGGGAAAGACAAGCCAGATCAAATTTTCGTTTCCAGAAGGCCTGTATGCCAGTGATGTCAAGAAGGTATCGTATAAAAGCAGCAAGAAAAAAGTAGTGACTGTCGATAAAAATGGAAAGGTAAAGGCACTGCGTAAAGGAAAGGCTGTTATTACGGTAAAGGTCGAGCTGGACAGCGGGGCTGTAAAAAAATTCAATCTGAAGGTGAATGTCGGAACGAGGACTGTTAAGGTGACAAAAAAGAAATAAAACAGGCATGGATATTGTGATGCACAGATAGATTTTAACAGCACCCTCTGCATAGATTTTGTATGCAGAGGGTGCAGTTTTCAGCGATACGGCTTTAGGAAGTTTATACCTGGTAAATTAACTCAACAATCTCCCCGATATTTTTACAGCTTTTTAGTTTAAGATTTGTTTTTGGGAATCCGGCAGGGAAAAGCGGGATTCCGTTCCCCAGCAATGTCGGCATAACGTAAATGTAATACTCATCGATCAGGTTTTCACGCATAAAGCAGCGGATGATTTCTCCGCCGCCCATAAGCCAGATATTTCCAGAGTGCTCTTTCGAAATAAGATCTAATACCTGCTGTCCCGGCGGCAGGGACGTGAACTGGACATTTGGATCGTTTTGGTGCTGCCCGCGTGTGCATACATAGCAGGGCATTCCCTCATAGGGCCATTTGTCAGGCGAAAGCTCGTTTTTTATCTGACGATAAGTTTTTCCGCCGAGTATGACTGCCTGTACGGAATTGTAGAAATTTTCATAGCCGAGGTCGGGAGAAGGCCCCGCAGTTTCATCTAAAAAATGGATACTCCCATTTTTTTCAGCAATATATCCGTCTAAAGACATCGCAATATATAGAATCAGTTTGTTTTTCATACATGTATCTCCTTATTTTTTGAATGGTGTTTGACCGGCCAATTTCAGATCGGTCTAGAGCGTGTTTGAAAAATCATTCCCGCGATCTGCACTCCCCACTTCAAGCTTCTTGGACTGCTAATGTCCAAGATGATGCGGATAATTCATCCCAAATTTAATCAACATAGCCCGCTATGCTTCATAAATTTGGGATGAATTCTCCACCAAGTGTGAAGCACATCTCATGGAAAGCATTTTTCAAACACGCTCTAGAGCTCCATCCAATCAGGCTGTGATAGACTCTGATTTTTGCCTGGATGGAGTGCTGATTCTGATTATAGCTTATCCAAACCAGATGCTGCAACCTTATACAAATATTTTTTGATGGCAATATAGTTTGAAAATTTCTGGTTTAAAGCAATATATGTGAAAATATTTTGCATCTGCTATGTTAAAATAAGATTATAAGGTATGACAAATCACAAAAAGCACGGTATTCCTGCATGAGAAACGCAGGCAGCGGGCATTTGTAAGAATGGAGGATTTTATGGTCAGAAAAGGTTTTAAAATGTTTTTGAATAAAGGCATGGCAGATGAATATGAGAAGCGCCATAACGCGCTCTGGCCGGAGATGAAGGACATGATACATGCTTATGGCGGACGCAATTATTCGATTTTTTTGGACAGGGAAACAAATGTGCTCTATGGATATTTGGAGGTAGAGGATGAGCAGAGATGGGCACAGTCTGCCGATACGCAGATTAACAGGAAATGGTGGGATTATATGGCGGATCTTATGGAGACAAATCCAGATCAAAGTCCGGTCTGTGTAGACCTGCAGCCGGTCTTTTATTTAGAATAATTTTTATAAAGGCGGTGGAGTAAAATGAAAATAGGCGTACGTGCGCATGATTATGGAAAGCGGGAGATTGAAAAAATGGCACAGCTGCTGCATGAAGAGGGCTATGAGGCTGCGCAGCTGGCACTGCCGAAGGTATTTGCAGGGATCGAACGATACGAGGATATTACCGAAAACCATTTGGAACGCATTCGGGCTGCGTTTGAGAAATGGAAGATAGAGATCCCTGTATTTGGGTGCTATATGGATCTGGGCAATCCAGATCCGGTAATCCGCGACTATGCGGTAAGGACATTAAAAAAATGCCTTTTATACAGCAGGCAGGCTGGTGCCGGGGCAGTAGGTACGGAGACTGCATACCTGCATTTAAACCGGAGTGAGAAGCTGCGGTGGCAGCCGTATATGCTGGACAGCATTAAACGGGTTGTAGATGAGGCCGCGCGGCTGGATGTAAAATTTGCGATTGAGCCAGTGTACTGGCATCCGCTTGAGGATCTGGAAACAGTGCTTTTCGTCATTGACAAGATCGGCGATCCTGCGCATCTGCGCATTATATTCGATGCCTCCAACCTGCTTCAGTATCCTGATCAGACAGATCAGGAGCAGTATTGGAAAGAATGGCTGTCTGCCATCGGGCAGTATATAGAGGCAGTGCATATCAAGGATTTTTATCTGGATAAAAACGGCGGGTACTGTCCGGTGCCGCTGGGAGGGGGTGTCATAGAATACGGCGCGGTCTGCGAATGGCTTCATAAAAACAGGCCGGACATGTATCTGCTGCGTGAGGAAATGAACCCGGAAACTGCGAAGCAGGATATTGCTTTTATGAGGAATATGTAAGAAAAATCAGGATAAACATGGATTATATTTTTTTGATTATTAAGATAATAAGTGGGGTTTTGTATTGACAACATTTGTAAGATCTACTAAAATAAAAGAGAATTATTTTATAGAAGCGGCAGGCGGTTTTGCAAATGTCATAGGAAAATAAATGGTGTTGGAACAATTCTTTATTGGCGTATTGGGTGATAGTTTCTGGATGGCTCTATTATACCACAAGCCGGTGAAGAGTTGTTTTTTTGCAGAAAAAGCCGTGTATGCCTGATGAAGGAACTGAAAACAGGTCACAGCCTGCGGGCTTATGTCTGCGGGCGGAAAAATGGAAAGGAGCAGGTATGAGATTTTATGGATGATATCAATATATCCTATCGTGATATGGGTCATGTCGGCGGGCGCGTAAATCAGCTGCGTGCAGAGATCAAAAAGTCCGTGAGTCTGATTGACCGGTTTATGGCAGTGCTTGCAGAAAAAAAGGAAATGCTCCGTGCGGATCACGGGGAGAACGTTCAGCTGGAGTGTGAGATTTATTCTGTAGAGCATAAGCTGATGGAGCTGGAAAGCCGCAAAAATGCGCAGCAGAAAGCGGCGGAATGCTGCAGCATGTATGGCATTTTTGGGATGGATTACAGTGTTTCAGCTGACAGGATGTATTACATGGGAAAGCCGGTAAGGTATTTTTCAGATCCCGGCGGCAGTGGGCATGACTGGGATGGCTCCACAGAGCCGTACAAGGATCAGCAGGGAGTCGTTTCTGTTACGGCAGTGCGCGGCAGTACAGGGCAGGTACTGTATTTGAAAGTATATGATTACAAAAAATAGCATTTATGTTGTATTCAGCAGGGTGAAAGGAGGAACATATTTATGGACAACAGGAAAGGGAATGCAGGGTGGAGGCTTGTTACGGCATTGCTGTTTGTGATCGCATGGATATCCATGGGGACAGTCAGCGTATCGGCAGGCGTGGCAGAGCCGACCGGTGATCGAGAGGGAAAAGAGGATTACCGTATGATTCAGTCTCTGCTGGCTTCAGACGGCGAGGTGCGCTTAAAAAGCGGGGAGACCTATTATATCGTAAAGCCTATTATTTTAAACAGCAACCAGACGATACTTGCCAAGGGAGCCAAGATCATCTGCTTACAGGGAGCATTCCGCGGTGATACGCCGAGACAGGATCATTATAAATCGATCAAAAATGTAACGGTGGACGGCGGTACATGGACAAACATTGACAAGGAGGGGCTGCGCGGCTCTATGATCCAGTTCGCCCACGGACAGAACATTACGATTAAAAATCTGGAAGTATCCTGTAATTATGCGGGGCATGCGATTGAGCTGATCGCGGTAAAAGATACTGTAGTGGACAACTGTAAGGTTAAGCCGCTCGGATACTGCCCGCAGGACTGCCGGGAAGAGCAGATTCAGATCGACATATCTACGCCTGCCACAGCTCCAAAGGTAGCAGCAGGGGGACAGAATCTGGTACAGGGACAGACCTGTGAGAATGTAACGGTCAAAAACTGCACGGTATCAGGCGCGCGTGGAATCTGTGCGAATTTTACAAAAACAGAAAACGGAAAATATTTAAATAAGTTTCATAAAAACATTGTAATCAAAAACAACAAAATCGAAGGAAAGACAGGCGAAGCACTGGCACTGTTTAATGTCATCGGGGCAGCTGTGGAAGGAAATACAATTACAAACAATAACGGCAGTATCGGGGAGTCTTATTCAGTCGGGCTGCATATCGCGATGTTTGGAAAAGCACCGTCTGCGATGAATTCCGCAGTAATCCGGGTAAAGAACAATGTGATCAAGGGCGGCAGGCAGGGAATGCTTGTATATTCACACTCCTCTTCACAGTATGGAAAGCTGATTATGCAGAAAAATAAATGCTACGCCAAGGCAGGGAAAGAGAAAGCATATGAGATTCATTTTGTTAAGCAGCCGCAGGTTTCAAAGAATCAGAAATATGCATGGTAGAAAATATGGGGACTGTTAAAGAGATTTTAGTATTCAGCAGGATGCATATAACAAATTATGGAGATCCGATTATCGCAGAATGCTGTAAGTATTTGATTGAAAAAACTGCTGCAGAACAAAACATCGCTGTCAGGGTATCGCTGGCGGATGTCTACGAGCAGGATCTGGAGCTTTTAAAGAAGCAGCTGGAGGGAAAGGCGGCTGTCGTATTTCCGGGAGGCGGCATGAATTCCGTAGTGTTTAACAACAGGCTCAAGGAAATATTTGCCATGCTGGGGAAAAAGACAGAGGTGTATTTTAATGCAGTCGGGATCAACAGAATAAACCCAAAGCCGCAGAATGAAAAGCTGCTGGAGGAGCTGTTCCAAAAGCCGCAGACAATGCAGGTCACAACAAGGGGAGATTTTGCGCAGCTGCTTATGTATATAAAGACGCCGAGGAAATACCCGCCGAGGCTGGTGCTTGACCCGGCTGTATGGGCAGCAGAGGCGTATGGCATCCAAAAGAAAGCGCATGCGAAAAAGATCGGCATAGGCATTATCCGTCCCGAAATTTTTGAAGCAAACGGAAACCGCTTTTCGGTAGAAGAAATCTGCCGGATGTATGAACAGATTATTTTAATGATGCAGAAAAAAGGCTATGAATGGGAGCTGTTTACAAACGGAATGGCACAGGATGATTTGTTTGGCAGGGAGATTTTAAGCCGCATGGGAATTATGGGCAGGCGCTATATGGGACGCAATGTAAAAAGCGGCAGGCAGCTTGTAAAAAAGATCGCAGGCTGCCGGGGCGTGATTGCTGCCAGGCTGCATGCAAATATATTGGCGACCTCACTGGGGATTCCGTCAGTAGGGCTTGTATGGAACGATAAAATGAACCTGTTTGCCCAGGCAGTCGGCGCAGAGGAACGCTATCTGAGCGGGAGCAGCCTGATGGATGCATCCGGTGTTGTCAGGCAGCTGGAGGCCGCTATGGAAAAAGGATACTGCGAACCGCGGATTGAAGCGATGAAAAAAGCCACGATTGAGACGATCCGCAATATCATATTGTGATAAAATAGGAGGGCCGTATGCCAAAGATTTTAATGCGGGCCGGATTTTCGCCGTTGGAAAGTCCTGACCAGAGCCGGATTATATTTGAAAACCTGATCTGGGATAATGCTGGAAACATGCTTTTTCCATACAGTATCATGCGTATGCTTATGCAGAAGGACACGGTTATTACTGCCATATCCGTAAACCGGTTTTTTGACGGCAGGCAGATCGCACAGTGGAATGAAGAATACGACTTTTTTGTAATTCCATTGGCAAATGCATTCCGCGATTCTTTCCTTACGCAGCTGAAATATATTACTGCACTTGTAAAAAAGCTGACAATTCCTTGTATTGTAATCGGTGTCGGCATTCAGGCAGGGGTCAGCGGGAATAAGGAAACGTCACCGGATTTTGACCGCACGGTATCCGGGTTTGTAAAGGCTGTCTTAAATAAATCAGCAATGCTGGGCGTACGCGGCGAAATCACGGCACAATACTTAAAACATCTTGGATATACGCAGGAAAAAGACTTTACCATAATCGGCTGTCCCTCCATGTATCTGTATGGGTCCAAGCTGCCGTTTAAGGAGCCAAAGGCCATTGGCGCAGAGTCGCCGGTAAGTGTCAATTTTAAAATACAGATTTCAGCAAAGCTGAACAAGTTTATCTTATCAAGTGCAAAGCAGTTTGCACACTACACATATGTACCGCAGGGAATCGATGACCTGCTGCTGTTATACGCAGGGGTATCCATCGACCGCGAAAAATTTCCAAAGATCAACAAAGGCTATCCGTGGCAGATGCACAGCCGTATGTGTGCTTTAGGCTGCGAAACAGGCTTTACAGATGTCCGCTCATGGCTGGCATTTTTGGAAACAGTGGACTTTTCTTTCGGCACACGTATCCATGGAAATATAGCTGCCATTCTGGCAGGCACGCCTGCATTTATTTTTGTGCCGGACGGCAGGATCTTAGAGCTGGCAGAGTATCATCAGATTCCGCATATGCTGGCGCAGGAGATCAGTGATGATACGGATATTTTCAATGTATACGAGCACGCCGATTTTTCCAGTGTACAAAAAGGACATGCGCAGCGCTTTGCGCATTATGCGTCGTTTTTGGAGAACAATGGGCTGGGACATATCTATATGCCAGACAGCGGATATGGCGTCAGCCCATTTGATGAACGCATAGCGGAATTAGTGCCGCATGGCCCTTTGAAGCCTCTTCACACACTTCCGCTGCCGGATCAGACAAAGCATCTGCAGGAATATTATGCATTCCTAAAGTCCGAAGCAGTAAAGCAGGACAGCGGCATGAACTGGAAGAAAAAACTGGCAGGTCTTTTACCGGAGCCGGTGCGTGAAAAGGTCAAGTGGCTTTTTATGTAATGTAGCATATGAAAATTAAAAATTGATTAGAAATAATGCATAAATACGAAAAAAGGCAAAATGTATCTTGATGATACGAATAAACCTGAATTATTCACAGCTGTGCCGTGAAAGTGGCTGAAAGCCACATAGTTACTGTATTTAAGCTGCTTATTAGGTCATTTTACAAGGAACTACAGTAAACGGTAGATAGTACATACCTCGACTGCGAAGGAAAAATGTGTGACAATAGACTATATTTCTATCAAGGTATGAAAAGTTAAGTCTCAACTTTTGATACCGACATCAGGAGGTAAGTCTATGAGTTCAGAAACAACCATGATGGCTGAGCAGTGCCGTCTCCGGGAATGGGCCGCACAGATCAAAGACTGCCAGGGCCGCCCGGTCGGCATGAGCGTTGTCGAATGGTGCGCCTGCCACGGCATCACAAAAGCGAATTATTATTACCGGCTCCGCCGTGTAAGGAAGGCCTGCCTGGAAACCATTCAGACGAAAATGCCTGCACAGCAGGTGGTCCCTGTGCGGCCTGGACTTTTACAGCATCAGGAGCAGGAAGATGGAAATCCGCAGCCAGGGCTGGATATTTCCATAAAGGGATTCTCCATCCATGTAACAGGAGCCACATCCATGCCCCTTCTTGCTGAGGTCCTCAGGGCGGTGCAGCATGCTGAATGACGCCGCCTGTTTCAAAGCCGTTTATATCGTCTGCGGTTACACTGACCTGCGCTCCGGCATGGACCGGCTGGCGGCGCTTATAGAGGCGCAGACCGGGAACCGTCCGTATGTCCCTGATACGCTTTATCTGTTCTGCGGCAGACGGACGGACCGCATCAAAGGGCCTGTATGGGAGGGGGACGGATGGCTCCTGTTATATAAGAGGCTTTCCGAAAGCCGTTTCCAGCGGCCCCGCAATCCGGAGGAAGTGCGCCAGCTGACGCAGCAGCAGTTCCGCCGGCTGATGGAAGGGCTGACAATCACACCGAAAAAATCCGTCAGGCCAGTGGAGCCGCCGGAATATATGGGATGATTTTGTGCAAAACGCAGAACTTTTCAGGAGGTTTTGGCATTTTCAGAACTTGTGCATTCCGGCAGTACAGCGCCAGCTGTGCAGGCCTGAAAGATGGTTTCAGCGTATGGCACACAAACCGGCTCCTTAAAAAACACCATAAAAAAACGTCCTTCAAAAATCATCTCAGCGCCGCGTTACAGCACAGGCAT
>CAJUHV010000094.1 GCA_910586445.1 uncultured Eubacterium sp. | reverse complement strand
GGGGAGTGCAGATCACAGGAATGATTTTTCAAACACGCTCTAGTAAATGCATGTTGGATTATCGGGAGATAATAGAAAAATATAAGTGAAGACAGGGAGGCAACTATGAAGAAATTGTCAAAGGAACGCACAAGAAAAGTGCGGATGGGTGATGCATCGGTGCGGGCACCTAAAATGAAACAGTGGAATTCTTTTTCTAATCCAATTAATGAGAGGGATTTGTATCTTCATTCAGAGAAAGTAATGGAGGAATTAGAACCTGAACTGGAAAGAATGAGGATTTAATTAGTAAATATATGATTGAATCTGCAGAAACTGTCTGCAGATTCTTTTTTATGACAATAAAAAGTCCACGCAGCGTGCTTTTTATCGTTTAGGGGTGTTCATCCCAACTATGCCTGTTTTTGGTCTGCCTGCTGCGCCCGAAGCCTCGGGTCTATCCACTCATTCATGATCTGCGCAGCCATGCCGCAGATCATAACCAGTGCGCCGGACAGAAGGCACAGAACCATTAGTAAATTGTAGTCCTTGAACCGGGCGCTTTCATAAGACAGCGTGCCAAGTCCGGGATAAGAAAATACGGTTTCGATTATATAAGTGCCGCCCAGTATATGAGGGACAGAAACAGCCATTATGCTTAAATAGGCCGGCAGGGCATTGCGCAGGCAGTGGCGAAACAGTATGCGTTTTTTGCTGAGTCCTTTGGATTTGGCTAGCAGCACATAGTCGGCACGTATTTCTTCTACAAGCTGGCTGCGGATCATATAGGCATAATACCATAGATGGCTCATGACCACGACTGTCATGGGAAGTATGAGGTGCACTATGCGGCTGCTGATATCCTGTTCATGTCCAAAGGTGTATGCGCCGCTGCTTGGCAGCACTTTCAGCCAGACGGAAAAGATCAGTATAAGCATCAGGGCAAGCCAGAATTCTGGTATGCAGCTTGTAATAACGCCTGCCCGGCAGATCAGACGGTCGATAAAACGGTCTTCAAACCATGCGCATACGGTGCCCAGCAGCAGTGCAAGCGTAAAAATCAGCAGAAAGCCAAGGCCGCCGAGCAGCAGTGTGTTTTGTATTCTGGAGCGCACGACATCTATTACATCGGTTTTGTATTTGTAGGATATTCCTAAGTCACCATGCAGGGCGTTGGAGAGCCAGCGGATATACTGGGTGTGCAGCGGGTCGCGCAGCCCTAACTGGTCCTCTGCCCATATGCGTTCATCAGGTGTCATTTTTTCCACACGGTCGCCATAGTATGAGACCAGAGGATCTCCGGGTGCCAGACGGGAAATATAAAATACGGCTAGTGAAAGCAGCAGGAGGCTGGCTGAAAGTACAAATATTTTTTTTATAATGTATGGCAGGAAACTATGATTTAACATAGAATGAAATCCCTTTCTGTTCGTGTTTTATTCGTATATCTTTATATACCCGTGCCTTAAATTAGAAACCTGATTACGGGGCAGACATCACCCAGTGGTTTGGTGAGACCTCCAAAAGCGTTCCATTGCAGTCAAAGTCCTGTTCACAGCAGGTATACAGTTTTCGGTTACGCTCAAGTATTGGATCTGGAACCGGAATCGCCGATAGGAGCGATTTCGTATAAGGGTGGAGGGGATCTGCAAAAAGTTCTCTGGCAGGAGCGATTTCAACGATCCTTCCGCGGTACATAACGCCGATACGGTTACAAAGGTATTTTACGACAGACAGATCATGCGCGATAAACAGGAAGGAAAAGCCATGCTCTGCCTGCAGGTGTTTAAACAGGTTCATAATCTGCGCTTGAATCGAGACGTCTAAAGAAGCAGTCGGTTCGTCGGCGACAAGCAGCTGCGGTTCCATAGACAGTGCCCGTGCGACTGCCACCCGCTGGCGCATGCCGCCGGACAGCTCGGACGGATATTTGTAAAGGTATGAGGCGTCCAGACCTGCATAGTGGAGCTGAAATGCTGCTTCTTCCAGATAAGAGCCTCTTTTCGGTGTGATATGGTGGACTGCCATCGGCTCTGTAATAATCTCGGCAGCCGTCATGCGCGGATTCAGGCTTGAGGCACTATCCTGGAAAATAATCTGCCGCGTAGTCTGCAGCATTCTGCGGTGCAGGCGTCTTGCTTTTGGATCGCAGATATTTATGCCGTTATACAATATAGTTCCGCCGGCAGGCTTATAAATATTCATTACACAGCGGGCGATGGTAGATTTGCCGGAGCCGGATTCACCTACCAGTCCAAATATTTCGCCTTTTTTTATTTGAAAAGACACATGATCAACAGCTTGTACCGTTATTTTTTTTGTCAGGCGAAAGCGGTGTGTCAGATTCGATACATCCAAAAGCACCTGATCTGTGCCGGAATCTGTACGATCGGCATTATTATTATGTGGTGCGGCAGTGCGTGCAGCGCTGCTGCGTATGTCCTGCCAGGAAACTTTTGGTGCGCGCGGATCGAGCAGCCATGTAGCTGCAGCATGTGTATCAGTAACTGGAAACATCGGCGGTGCCAGTTTGTAATCAACAGCCAGTGCATAGCTGCTGCGGCATGCAAATGCATCTGCGGGCGGAGGGTCTATCAGTGTAGGCGGAGTGCCGGGAATCGTCTGTAAGGGTGCGCCTTCTTTGGCATAATATGGAAGGGCGCTTAACAGGCCCCATGTGTAGGGGTGGCGGGGATCATAAAAGATCTCTTCTGTGGTGCCGATTTCGACGATTTTTCCGGCATACATGACAGCCGCGCGGTCAGCAATACGTGCGACTACGCCTAGGTCATGGGATACCAGAATCATTGCAGTGCCCAGTTTTTTTTGTATATCACGCATTAGGTCTAAAATCTGTGCCTGTATGGTTACGTCCAGCGATGTGGTTGGTTCGTCTGCCAGAAGGATCTGGGGGTCAGAGGCCAGTGCGATGGCAAGCACGCTTCTTTGGCGCATGCCGCCGGAAAACTGGTGTGGATAGCACTTGTACTGTCTGGATGAATCCCTGATCCCGACCAGATCCATCAGCTCAATGACACGCTTGTACACATCACGGGCAGACATTTTGGGATGATGCACCAGTACGGCTTCTGCAATCTGTGTTCCGATTGGAATGGTAGGATTTAAAGAGGTCATCGGGTCTTGAAAGACCATGGAAAACAGCCTGCCGCGCAGTTTACGCATGTCTTTTTCGCGGCAGCGGGTAATATCAGTGCCGTTGACCAAGAGGCTGCCCTGCTTGATGCGTGCTGTATCCGGCAGCAGCTTCATTATGCAGCGCAGCAGTGCGCTTTTTCCGCAGCCGGATTCGCCTGCAATGGCTAAAATCTCACCGGATGCCAGAGAAAGCGAGACATCCCGTACTGCCTGTACCTCACCCTGCGGGGTATAAAAGCTCATAGATAAATTTTTTATTTCTAATAGTCTGGACATGGAAACCTGCCTTTGTATAAAATATAATGGCTTATAAAAATGTAATAACTTATGAAAACATATAATTTATAATAATATAACAGCTGCTAAAATATGTAAATTGAAAAAAATAGCTTACCTTACTAAAAAATAACTTATAAAAATAGAACTTATAAAACTCATGAAATATAATAACTACTGAAAAATATAATTTATAAAGATATAAAAGTTAAAAATAACTGAAAAAAATAATTTGTAAAAAATAGCTCATGAAAATACATAATTGAAAAAGATAAATAGCTGAAAAACTAACTTATGAAAATACATTAACAACAAAAATACATAATTGAAAAAAATAATTTGTAAAAAATAGCTCATGAAAATACATTAACAACAAAAATACATAATTGAAAAAGATAAATAGCTGAAAAACTAACTTATGAAAAAATTTTTTTTTGAAAAAAATAACTTATGTAAAAATAACTCATAAAAAAATAATTTCAAAAAATATGTCACACAAAGTGTACGTCGCTGTCTAATTATACAGGAGGTGTAATTCATGGACAAAAATACAAACGAAGAATTACAGGCTTTTATCGAAAAAGCCATTGCAGGAGATAAAAAATCTCTTGAACATGTCATTGCAGGTGTACAGGATCTGGTGTTTAACCTTTCCCTGCGCATGCTTGGCACATTTCCAGATGCAGAGGATGCAGCGCAGGATATACTGCTGAAAGTGATCACGCATCTGTCTTCTTTCCGAAATGAAAGCTCTTTTGCCACATGGGTATTTCGGATTGCGGTTAACCATCTAAAAAGCTGCAAAAAGCATATGTTTGCACAGGTTCCGTTCAGCTTCGAATTTTATGGAAACGATATCGAGCATGCAGACATACACAATGTGCCGGACCTGACGCAGGATGTGGAAAAATCGATTCTTGCCGAAGAGCTGAAAATGTCCTGTACCAATGTAATGCTGCAGTGCCTGGATGCAGAAAGCCGCTGCATATTTGTGCTGGGCACTATGTTTAAGGTGGACAGCCGTATCGCGGGTGAGATTTTAGGCATTACATCGGAGGCTTACCGGCAGAAGCTGTCCAGAACCCGTAAAAAAATGGCGGATTTTCTGTCTGCATACTGTGGAGAATACGGCAGCGGAACATGCAGGTGCAAAGACAGGGTCAATTATGCGATCCAGAGCCACAGAATCCAGCCGGCACATCTGGATTATGCACAGGCAGTCGAGTCTGATACGGTAAAAGCAGCAGGCGTCATGCAGGCAATGGAAGAAATTGATGACTTATCACATCATTTTCTATTTTTAAAAACGTACCAGTCTCCAGAAAAGCTGAAAAAATTTGTACAGGAGTTTTTGGATTCTGCGCTGGCAGGCACGATTTCGGCGTCATAACAGACACATATATCCGAAAGCCGAAACAGGCGCGATTCTGGAATGCATGATTTTAGTCACGCGTAAATGTCCAGTCTGTGACATTCCAGAAAATGCCGACACCATGATGTCCCATTACCGTTTGTTCTGAAATGCCATGCAGTGCAGGGACGGATACATAATCTGCATCTACATAGCAGATAAAGGCAAAGGCAGGATCAGCTGCCAGTTCTTCCTGAAACTTGTCATAGGCTCTGGCGCGGACTTTTGGCTGGTCAGATTCACGGGCCTTGGCCAGATACTGGTCAACCAGTGCATTTGAATAGCCGGAGTAGTTTGCGCCTTTGCCTGTGCCGAATACTTTGTATGTATGGTCATCTGCATCGAAGGGACTTCCCCAGCCTATGAGGTAGGCCATCTGCCCGCTCCAGTCGATCTGGGCAGGCACTTCCACGCTGCAGTCTATGCCGACCTGTTTCAGCTGCTGCGCAGCAGCCTGTGCGAGATCTAAGCGCACCTGGTCGCCTGCGCCTACGCTGATGACAAAGCCGATCTTTTCATTGTCACGATAATAAAATCCATCTGACTGCTTCGTGCAGCCGGCATCCTTTAAAATCTGCTCAGCCGCAGCAGGATCATAATCATAATGCTCCACATCTTCATTATTATATATATTGCGCTGCAGCGGGCCGTATGCCGCAATACCGCTGCCCAGCAGCACTGCATCCAGCATGGACTGGCGGTCGAGCGCATAGCAGACGGCAGGGATGATATCCCTGTGGGTAGTCCAGTACTCATGCTGAAAATTAAATAAAATGCCGCGGTAATCCGAAGTCTGCATATGGTATACACGGTATTTGTCGTTATTTTTAAATTTCTCAGCGTCGCGGGGTGTCAAAAGTGCCAGATCCAGTTCGCCCGACTGCATCTGTACGGCTCTGACATTATCATCAGTTACTATTTTAAATATAATTGAATCAATGTCAGCAGCGCCCTTAAAATAAGAATCGTTTTTTACAAGCGTAATTGCCTGTCCTTCGTCCCAGCGCTCCAGCTTATACGGCCCTGTACCGACGGGGCTGCGGAAAAAATCCGAAGTCTGCATATCTTCGCCCTCCAGCAGGTGCTTTGGCAGAATCGGCATAGACATATAGTCCAAAAAGGCTGCGTTTGGGGCAGACAGCTTAAAAGAAATCGTGTGTTCATCGATTACTGTGATCTTTTTTACATCCTCATAGTCCGGGGCATTTTCAGAGCCGTTTTCTGGATTCATAATCGCTTCGATGGTAAATGCAACATCGTCTGCGGAAAATGCTGTTCCATCGTGCCAGGTAACGCCTTCCTCCAGATGAAACGTATATGTATAGGAGGAATCGTCAAATTCCCAGTCTTTTGCCAGAGCAGGTACGACCTCGTTTCTGCCATTATGGGCAGTCAGGCCGTCAAAAATCAAAATATTGATCTCTCCATGCTCATCCATAGCCGGATTAATGCGGGTATAATCACCGCTGCCGTATACAAGTGCGGCCGGATTTTCACCGCTTTCCTGACCGGCCTTTGAGCCGGAACCTGGCTGTGTGCTGCCGCAGCCAGTGGTCAAAAGGAGCAGGATTGTAATAAGCAGCGCAGACAGTCTTTTTGCAGTAAAATGCTTAAATAGATTCATATTATGTCATCCTTTCATACATTAAAATCAACAATTGATTTGAGTAAACAATTAAAAATCATGAAAATCCCATTAAAAATATGCACTAAAAAACATACGGCTTCCTTTCCTTTTCGGAAAGCGGCATGTCTCCAGTACATACATTTTAACGGGATAGTAATTAAATATTAATTGAATTCAGCTGTTAAAGAAATTCGCATAAAGCCTTATCCATTAAATAAAGGCAGCATTCATTAAATAAAGTCTTATTCATTAAATAAAGTTTCATTGATTAAATAAGGTAACATTCATTAAATAAGGTTTCACTAATGAAAGCTTCAAGAAGAAATTATATTGATCAAACAGCTTTATGAAAAAACTATGCAGATCAAGCAGCCTGCTGATCAAATATAATAACGATAGAAAGCACGCTGCGCGAACTTTCTATTGTCATGAATTATAAAGTGTTATACTAATAAAAATAATATTAAAAAGTGCTGTGCTGATAAAATAAAACTTCTGTTTCTGTGTCCTGCTTCGTGCAGATATTGTGATAACTATACAGGACAGGGCCATGTTTGTCAAGCAGAACTTGTACAATTTAAATATATACATATAAAGTTTTGCGCCCTGCAAATGGTAATTAGTTGACTATTCTGCCAAAATAAGATATTTTATTTATATAAGATTGTGTCGATTTTTTAGCAGCAGGCATCAGCAGCGGAATGCGGTAAGATCAATAGAAATAGGAATGCAATAAGAGAAATAGAAAGGTATGAAAAAGAATATGAAAAAAAGAATTTGTGCACTGATTCTGACAGCAGCCTGTGCAGTGTCATTATATGGGTGCGGAAAAGACCAGGTGCAGGAAAATAAGGAAAATACAGGCTTAGGGCAGGCAGAGACAGGCGCTGACGAGGCTGATACGGATACCGGACAGGAAAATGACAATACTGACAGGCAGCCTTCAGATCAATTAGATGAACAATCAGATGATCCATCAGATGGCACTGTGGAGCTGACAGTCTGGGGTGCGCAGGAAGATGAAGAGCTTATGCAGCAGGTTCTTGACAGCTTTCAAAATGAGTATAAGGATCAGGCGGAATTTGAGATTACATATGAGGCGCAGGGTGAATCAGGGTGTAAAGATGTCCTGCTTGGAGATTTGGAGCAGGGGGCAGATGTGTTTGCGTTTGCAGATGACCAGCTGAACGCGCTGGCAGCTGCGGGTGCCATTGAGCCGATCGAGCAGGCAGAGACGGTACGGCCGCAGCATCTGGAACGGGCGGTAGAGGCTGCCTGTGTAGGTGATACGATGTATGCTTATCCCCTGACTGCGGATAACGGATATTTTCTATATTATAATAAGCAGTTTTTTTCAGATGAGGACGTAAAGTCTTTGGAACGCATACTGGATATTGCGGCAGACAACGGCAAATTTTTTTCCATGGACTGGTCTTCTGCATGGTATGTGTATTCGTTTTTCGGCAATACCGGTATGGAAATCGGGCTGAATGGAGACGGGCTTACAAATTATTGTACCTGGAATGCGCAGGAGGGCGAAATCAAAGGCATAGATGTGGCGCAGTCGATGATGAATGCCGCAGCGAGTCCGGGATTTAAAAGCATACCAGACGGCGATTTTATAAATCATGTACAGAATGGTTCTGTGATTGCGGGGATCAGCGGCGCATGGAATGCCGTGGCGGTCGAGGAAATCTGGGGCAAGGATACAGGGGCAGCCAGACTGCCGGAATACAGCTGCAATGGGAAACAGGTGCAGATGGCTTCTTTTTCCGGCTGCAAGCTGATCGGGGTCAATGCCTATTCTAAGCACCGCAGCTGGGCAGAAAAGCTGGCTGCGTGGATTGTCAGCGAGCCGAACCAGAAGCTGCGGTTTGAAATGCGCGGGCAGGGGCCTTCCAATATAAAAGTAGCGGAATCGGAGGAAGTACAGCAGTCTGCGGCGATCTCTGCGCTGCTGGATCAGTCTGAGTTTTCGCAGCTGCAGCGGGTCGGCGGAAAATTCTGGGAGCCGGTCGAGGCGTTTGCTGCCGAAATGGCGCAGGGCAATCCATCGGGCGAGGATCTGCAGAAGCAGCTGGATGAAATGGTAGAGAAGGTTATGGCCAGGTGACAGACAAAAGCAAAGCAGAATGTAGAAATATTTTATATAAGAGTACAGTGATAAGGTTTCGTAAGATATGCATCAGAGGGAGGATTTTGATAAAATGAAAAGCCGGTTCAGCATAAAGCAGCGGTTAATCATACCGATCATATTATTAGGAATTGTGGCTCTGCTGTCCAATGTTTTGGCAGTTTTTGGCATTAATCATGTAAATTCCAGTGCCGTAAAAATAGTAGATGACCATATGGCTGGAGCTGCAAAATTGGCCGAAATACGCAGGTCGATTTTAAATACGCATAAAATGGCATTGTCGCATATTGTAGCGACAGATTATGACACGATGATTACCGTGGCGGGGCAGATGAAGGAAGAAAAAGCCGCATTAGACCAGCAGCTTGCAGAATACAAAGATTATCTGGGACAGGACGATGAGCCTGTTTATCAGCAGCTGCTGGATCATTATGAATCCTTTCAGCATGCGCTTGTCTTTTTAGTCAGTGCCAGTGCGGATGCAAGGACGCAGACAGCCTTTGAATATGCCAATGGAGATGTGGCACAGTTTGGAGAGGCTGTTGAAGCAGACATTATAAAACTGGATCAGTCAATCAGCACCCAGACGGCAGAGGCAGAGGAGAGGCTGATGTCCGTTTATTTTTCATCAATTGTAGGAACAGGCGTTTCGATTGCAGCATGCCTGCTGCTTGCGGCGGCATCGATCAGGATTATTTTAAAATATGTCATCTATCCGATTAAAAATATGATGCTGACGCTGCATGGCAGCTCAGAGCGTATTAATGAGGTGACGGGCGAAGTGCTGGGACAGACCAGAAAATCAAACAAAAGTGCGAAAAATTTGAGCACGCTGATCGAGTCCCTGTCTGCTGCGATACGAAAAGTGGCACGCAATGCTTCGAACATCAATGACCGGGCAGAAGAGATCAATGGGGATGTTAACGATATGGTAGAAAGGTGCGGGGAGATAAACGGCTATGCTTCTGCCATGAAAATACGGGCAAGTGAGATGGAGCAGATGGCACAGACCAATACCGAGGTGATCCGCGCAAAAGTATCGAAAATTCTTATTGTGTTAAATAAGGCGATTGAAAACAGCAGGAGCGTGGATCAGGTCAACAGCCTGACCAAAGACATTTTATCGATATCGACTACAACAAACCTGATCGCCTTAAACGCTTCGGTAGAAGCTTCGCGGGCAGGAGAAGCAGGAAAAGGATTTGCAGTAGTGGCATGTGAGATCCGGGATCTGGCAGATTCCTGTGCCAAGACCGCTACACGCATACAGGATGTGAATAAAATTGTAACAGAGGCAGTATATAACCTTTCCAGCAATGCGCAGGAGCTTGTAAACTATCTGAACGAGTCTATTTTGACAGAATTCCAAGTATTTGTATGTGCAGGGCAGCAGTATAAAGAGGATGCAGTATATATTGAGCAGGTCATGGCACATTTTCATGCGCAGACGCAGCATCTAAAAAAAGCGATGGCAGATATTGCAGCCTCAATGAAAAGCATTACAAATGCGATTGATGAGGGAGCAGGCGGCATACACGGGGCAGCAGGCAGCACACGCAGCCTGGCAGGCAATATGGCGGATATTACAAGCAGGATGGATATCAATAAGGAGATTGTAGAACAGCTCAAGGAACAGACAGAGGTATTTGCGAATTTATAAAGAAAGGAGCGCAGGGCCGGTTATGGATGATACACAAAAATCAATTCTATTTGAACAGACGCCGATTCCAAAAGCTGTGGCGCAGCTGGCACTGCCGACAGTGTTAAGCTCGCTGGTTATGGTAATATACAGTCTGGCGGATACATGGTTTGTCGGCATGCTGAATGACCCGGTGCAGAACGCCGCAGTCACACTGGCTTCGCCTGTGCTGCTTGCATTCAACGCGGTCAACAACCTGTTTGGTGTCGGCACGTCGAGCATGATGGGGCGTTCGCTCGGGCGCAAGGATTTTGATACGGTAAGGCGGTCTTCGGCATTTGGGCTGTGGGCAAGCATGGTCAGCGGAGTTTTATTTTCCCTGCTTTTTACCGTTTTTAAAAATCCGTTTTTATCAATACTGGGTGCAGTGCCGGAAAATGCATCTGCTACTTCAGGTTACTTATTCTGGACGGTAACGCTTGGGGCGGCTCCATCAATACTGAATGTGGTAATGTCGTATCTGGTGCGTTCAGAAGGTGCGTCCATGCATGCAAGTATCGGCACGATGTCCGGCTGTGTGCTGAATATTATATTAGACCCGGTGTTTGTACTGTATTTTGGCATGGGAGCAGCAGGTGCGGGGCTGGCTACATTTGTTTCCAACTGCACGGCATGCTGCTACTTTTTTATACTGCTGTTTTATAAGCGCAGGACGTCTTATGTCTGCTTAAATCCAAGGCTGGCAGTGCCGAAAAAAGAGATCGTGCTTGGAATCTGCGCGGTAGGCATTCCGGCCTCCATACAGAACCTATTGAATGTCACAGGGATGACCGTGCTGAATAACTTTACCTCGGCCTTTGGCTCCGATGCGGTAGCTGCGATGGGCATCGCAAACCGGATCAATATGGTGCCGATGCAGGTGGCACTCGGCGTAGCGCAGGGCATTATGCCGCTGATCAGCTATAATTATGGCAGCAGGGATTATGCGCGTGCGAAAAAATCGCTGACGTTTACGGCAAAGCTGTCCCTGTCGTTTTTGATCTGTATCGCAGTACTGTACTATGCGGCAGCAGGCGGCCTTATGCGGGCATTTATCGAGGATGCGGATATTATAGCCTATGGCACAAAGTTTATCCGCGGCATGTGTCTTGGAATGCCGTTTTTATGCATGGATTTTTTAGGCGTGATCACGTTTCAGGCATTTGGAAAAGGAATGCTGTCGCTTATATTTGCATTTCTTAGAAAAATAGTGCTTGAAATACCGGCACTTATTATATTAAATAAGGTGTTTCCGCTTTACGGGCTTGCGTATGCGCAGTTTGTGGCAGAGCTGATTCTATCGGTTGTGGCAGTAGCAGTGTTGATCCGCCTGTTTAACGGACTGGCGGGTCAGGGAATAAATGAACAAGCTGATCAAATATAAAAACAAAAAAGGGTGATGTGATTGAATCAAAAATTAAAAGAAAAAATCATGGAATCGCTCTCGGCAGTGCTGCCGATTACAGGTATTGTGCTGTTTATCAGCATTTTTCTGGTGCCGCTTGAGCTAGAGCGTGTTTGAAAAATGCTTTCCATGAGATGTACTTCACACTTTGTGGAGAATCTATCCCAAATTTATGAGGCATAGCGGGCTATGTTGATTAAATTTGGGATGAATT
>CAJUHV010000093.1 GCA_910586445.1 uncultured Eubacterium sp. | reverse complement strand
CTTACCAAAAAGGAGTCATTTTTTACCAAAGACACAAACTTTTTTACACTACCATTTCCTTTCTGCCACACAACCGAAACGGCAAGGCGCATAGGAACTCGAAAAGACGGTACAGCCCTTGTAATTGGGGCTATACCGCCTAATCTGAAATTACTTCCCTCTAACCGTAAACATTTGGGATTACGGTATTTTCAAGCCTTCCGGCATATTCACTTATAAAGTATATTTAGAACTTCCCAGCATTCGCTGCTTCTTCAACGGAAACAGCCACTGCTACAGTAGCCCCAACCATCGGGTTATTTCCCATGCCGATCAGTCCCATCATCTCTACGTGAGCCGGAACAGAGGATGAACCTGCAAACTGTGCATCAGAATGCATACGTCCCATTGTATCTGTCATGCCGTAAGATGCCGGGCCTGCTGCCATGTTGTCTGGATGAAGCGTACGTCCTGTACCGCCGCCGGAGGCTACTGAAAAATACTTTTTGTTCTGCTCGTTGCATTCTTTTTTGTATGTACCTGCTACCGGATGCTGGAAACGTGTCGGGTTTGTAGAGTTTCCTGTAATGGATACGCCTACGTTTTCATGGTGCATGATTGCCACACCTTCCTGCACGTCATCTGCGCCGTAGCATTTTACAGAAGCGCGGAGTCCTTCAGAATAAGCTTTCTCATATACTACATTTAATTTTGCTTCTTTGTAATCATACTGTGTTTCTACAAATGTGAACCCATTGATACGTGAAATGATCTGGGCAGCGTCTTTGCCTAAACCATTTAAGATTACACGCAGCGGCTGTTTACGTACTTTGTTTGCCTTCTCAGCAATGCCGATTGCACCTTCAGCAGCTGCAAAAGATTCATGTCCTGCTAAAAAGCAGAAACACTCTGTCTCTTCTTCCAAAAGCATCTTGCCTAAGTTGCCATGTCCAAGTCCTACTTTTCTATGATCTGCTACAGATCCAGGTATACAGAATGCCTGCAGGCCTTCACCGATTGCAGCAGCAGCATCTGCTGCCTTCCTGCAGCCTTTCTTAATTGCAATTGCTGCGCCTACTGTATATGCCCAGCATGCATTTTCAAAACAGATCGGCTGGATTTTCTTTACCTGATCGTATACGTCAAGCCCAGCATCCTTTGTGATTTTTTCAGCTTCTTCCAAAGAGCTGATGCCATAGCTGCTTAACACAGCGTTAATCTGGTCAATTCTTCTTTCATATGATTCAAATAATGCCATGATCTTCGTTCTCCCTTCCTTACTCTACTCTCGGATCAATAATCTTCGCAGCATCTGCTACACGTCCGTACTGACCTTTTGCTTTCTCCCATGCTGTATTAGGATCATCGCCTTTTTTAATAAAGTCAGTCATTTTTCCTAGAGAAACGAACTGATATCCGATTACTTCATCATCTGCATCTAAGGCAATGCCGGTTACATAACCTTCTGCCATCTCTAAATAACGAACACCTTTTTCTTTTGTTGCGTACATAGTACCAACCTGAGAACGAAGTCCCTTGCCCAGATCTTCAAGTCCTGCACCTACTGCAAGGCCGTCATCTGAAAATGCACTCTGGGTACGTCCGTAAACAATCTGTAAAAACAGCTCTCTCATTGCTGTATTGATCGCATCACATACAAGGTCTGTATTTAATGCTTCTAAGATTGTCTTACCCTGCAGGATCTCTGCTGCCATAGCTGCAGAATGTGTCATGCCGGAACATCCGATTGTCTCAACCAATGCTTCCTGGATTATGCCTTCTTTTACATTTAAGGACAGCTTGCAGGCACCCTGCTGCGGAGCACACCAGCCAATGCCGTGTGTAAATCCAGAAATATCTTCAATTTTTTTAGAATGTACCCATTTTCCTTCTTCCGGGATTGGAGCCGGTTCGTGCTTTGCACCTTTTGCAACCGGACACATGTTTTGAACTTCGTGTGTGTAAATCATTGTAAGACTCCTTTCAATTAGATGAATGATACAGCGGAAATCGGTGATCTCCCCGCTGCAATAACCACATGTTAAACATTTAACGTTCAACATACTGCATTTATTTTCGCATATTTCGTCGAATTAGTCTAGTACTTTTCCATAAAAAAGTAACTCTGCTTTTACATTATTGTAACAGTTCAGACATGCTGACCTGTTACATGCAAAAATCCATTAAAAATCGCTTCGCGATGGGATTTTTGTGTTACACATTATTTCAGAGTGTTACCGCTCAGCACAAAAACCTGTACCGGATACCCCTGATATGTCCCAAGCTCCGCCGGCACAAAGCCAAATGACTGATAAAATGCCCGTGCTGCACCGCCTCTCTTATCGCCTTCCCGGAACGTCTCTACGACAACATCCTGCCCCTTTACAAGCCTGCACATCATATGCTCCAGCAGCTGCTGCGCGATATTCTGGCGGCGGTACTCAGGATGGACTGCCAGAAAACGAATTTTATGCCCTGCTGCCTCTGCCGCTTGAAAAAGCAGAGCGCCGACAATCATATTTCCGTCCGCTGCATACATGGCACCGCCCTGCTTCATATACTGTATGGATGTATCGCAGAAGTCATTCATCGCCTCATCTGACTCCATGCCCGGAAAATCCTGCCTTACGATTTCTGCAAGGCTCATCCAGGATTCCAGATGCCGGAATCCCGCCATGCCGTACTGTATATCGTGCCGCCTTTCCCACTGAGCGTCGAAGCTGCCCCGTACGTCAAACAGCCTGTCCAAAAACCAATACGGAATCATAATGCCCTGCGCCTGCATTCTGATAAGATCTTCTTTCCCGGCCCACATTACCTGCCTTACCTCTTCTTCCTGCAGGCACAGTTTTTTGAGATCTACATCCATCTCTAATATATAGAAATCATCAAATCCATTCGGAAAGCTCATCGTAAAAAAGGGACGCACCTTGGTCAGATCGGCCTCTAGCCCCAGTTCCTCCATCAGCTCACGCTGCGCCGCCTGGGCAGAGCTTTCACCGGATACTGCCGAACCTGCCGCTGATACATCCCACATATTTGGCCAACCCTTTTTATAAGTCTGGCGCTGCTGGATCAACAGCTGGTTTTTACTGTTAAATATGCACACATGGACAGCCAGACGATATCTGTCTTTTGGCATGGCATCCCCGCGCCGGTGTGTGCAGCCTGTTTTTTCCCGATCCTTTGTATAAAGGTCCCATTGTTCATCTGACTGTTCACTTCTCATATTCCATTCCTGTATTTTTCTTTCCTGTATTTTTTCTTTTATTTTCTTTTTTACTTTCTTTTATCTTCTTTTATTTCTTTCTTTTATTTCTTTCTTTTATTTTATACATTCTTTAGTCTGTTTTATATTTCAACTATTTTCAATTGCATTTTATGTGGAATACTCATCACGAATAGTAGTCGCGTGTTTGAAAAATCATTCCTTCGATCTGCACCTGCACTCCCCTCTTCGCAGATCATTCATCTCTAATTTAACCAGCACAGACCGCTTATCATGCCCTGTGGGTACATCTCACAGAAAGTATTTTTCAAACACGCTCTGGGCAATTTCATTTTTATTTTTGTACTTAAAATGGAATGCCCGCACAAATAATAATGCTGTTATACACCCTGTTTCTGGGCAATTTCGTTCTTATTTTTATAAATCGAACCGCCGGAAATCACACCGCGTACCATAGAAAGCGGATAAATGTTTGTATTTCTGCCGATTACCGTGCCTGGATTTAATACAGAGTTACAGCCGACCTCAACATGATCGCCCAGCATTGCTCCGAATTTTTTCAGACCGGTTTCAATCTGCTCCGTACCGTTTTTTACTACTACAAGTGTTTTGTCAGATTTAACATTTGATGTGATGGAGCCTGCTCCCATATGAGATTTATATCCTAAAATAGAATCGCCGACATAATTGTAATGCGGCACCTGCACGCCGTTAAATAATACTACGTTTTTTAATTCTGTAGAATTGCCTACAACCGCACCCCTGCCGACAATCGCGCTGCCGCGGACAAACGCACAGTGGCGGATTTCTGCCCCTTCATCAATGATCAGCGGCCCGTTCAGACAGGCAGTCGGTGCAGTCACTGCTGACCTTGCTACCCAGATATTTTCTCCCCGCTTTTCAAATACCGCCTCATCCAGCGTACTGCCAAGCTCAATAATAAAGCTGCTGATCCTGCTTAATACTTCCCATGGATACTGCACCCCTTGAAACAGCTGTGCCGCAATTGTTTCTTTCAAATCATACATATTTTCAATTTTACACTGTTCCATAATATATTCCTTCCTTTCTGCTCTCTATTTTTACCTTCACCGCCTGCTGTTCCTGTGGTCTCTTCCTGCTTCAAATAAACGCTTTCTTTCCCTATTTTGTCTTATAATATGCACCTGCCTGATCAAAGAAACCGCGCAGCATATGCCTGTTATTCAGATTCATAACCCCGCTTGTTCGGCTTTTTATAAACTGCTCCAGCTTCACCATGTATTCCTGCGTCGTAATCGACCCTTCTGCCACATAGGTAAGGCCCTTTTCCCAGCTTGCGGTCAGCTCAGGGTTTAAGAGCTGTCTGATCGAAGCGTTGACTACATCAAAAATCATCTCTCCGAGCAGCGTGGGTGTAATTACCTGTGTCTTTTTATTCAGCGCCAGATATTTGTTTTTTACGAGCTTTGCCAGAATCTCTGCCCTTGTGGCACTCGTGCCTATGCCGCTGCCCTTGATTGTGGCACGAAGCTCCTCATCTTCGATCAGCTGTCCTGCATTCTCCATTGCCAAAATCATAGAACCGGAATTATAGCGCTTTGGCGGAGAGGTCTCGCCTTCCTTGATCCAGAACTGATCGACGGGCAGCTTATCTCCCTTTTTTAGAGACGCCGCCGCTTGAAGCAGACCTGCCTCAGAATCCTCACCGCCGTTTTCCAGTCCGTCTGCCTCTGCATCCGGCACAGCGTCTTTTGTCTGTTTATGATTTTTTCCAGCCAGACCCTTTTCTTCTGAAAACGCTTCTTTTTTTATGGCAGGATTCTCCTGATCTGAGGTGTCCTTTTTCTTAAAAAACGAATAATTCATCACCTGCAGGTATCCCTGATCCTTTAATACTTTAAATCCGGCAAAAAATTTTTCTTCTTTGATCTGGAATGTCATGCTGTATTTTAAATATATGGCAGGCGGGTAAAATATGGCAAGAAAGCGGCGCACAATTGTCTCATATACTTTTACTGCCGTGCTGCTCAGCGTTTTCATAGCGCCGAGTCCCTGCCCGGTCGGAATAACTGCATAGTGATCTGTGATCTGCTTATCATTTGTGTAACGTGACTTTGCAATGCTTCTATAGCTTTCCTTGTCCAGTATTTCCTGCGCAAAGCCCTGGACACCGGGGATTTTACATAAACCGCTGATATTTTTACGGATTTCTTTTGCCGCGGCCGTTGACAGTACACGCGCGTCTGTACGCGGGTAAGTTACGAGTTTTTTTTCATAGAGCTCCTGTACTATGCCCAGTGTCTGGTCCGGGCTTATTTTAAAAAACCTGGAACAGGTATTCTGCAGCTCTGCCAGATTGAACAGCAGCGGTGCGTTTTTGGTCTCCTTTTTCTTTTCCAGCGATACCAGCTCTGCCAGAACCGGAGGATTTTCTTCCAGATGTGCAGTCAGGCTCTCGGCATCTTTTTTTTCCTTAAAACCATTTTCCTTATACAGTTTTGGTGATTGAAAATAGGCGGAGCCTTCGACTGCCTTCCACTCACTTTCTATTTTATGCCCATGGCTGTCTAGTTTAGACATCACCCGGTAAAACGGTGTCTTAACAAAATCGCGGATCTCGCGTTCCCTGCGCACGACCATGCCCAGCACACAGGTCATCACGCGTCCGACCGATATGACCGCATATTTTTCATTCAGATAATCCGCCACGGCAGTTCCGTATTTTAGTGTCAACAGCCTTGAAAAGTTAATTCCCATCAGGTAATCTTCTTTTGCACGCAGATAAGCACTGGAGGCCAGATTGTCATACTCAGATAAGTCCTTTGCTTCGCGTATGCCGCGCAGTATTTCGTCTTCTGTCTGCGAATCAATCCAGACCCTTTTCCGCTTCTTTCCCCGTACGCCTGCAAGCTGCTCCACAAGGCGGTAAATATACTCCCCTTCCCGCCCGGAGTCTGTACAGACATAAATCGTATCGATGTCCCTGCGGTTTAACAGTGAGGATACAATTTTAAACTGCTTGGACACGCCTGGTATGATCTCGTATTTAAACTCCTGCGGGATAAACGGCAGCGTGGCAAGGCTCCATTTTTTATATTTTTCATCATATGCTTCTGGATAGCTCATTGTCACCAGATGTCCGACACACCACGTAACGACAGCCTGGTCCCCCTCCTGATATCCATCGTGCCTTTTCATATTCATTTTCAGCGCTTTTGAAAATTCCTGCGCTACTGACGGTTTTTCGGCTATGTACAATGCTTTTGGCATAGGCCCCTCCATCTAATCATGCAGCTGACTGCTTTTTGACATTAAGAATGAGACTGCCGAAAACGTCCTTGCTTTCTGCAATCTCATCTGATTTTCTGCCATATCTCATCTGCTGATGCTTTCTGCAGCCAGAGCCGGCTGCTGGCTTTACAAAACTATGTCCCATATACCAATTCTTTTTATTATAACTGCGTCATATCCACCAGTACAAGACGCTTATCCTCTTTTGCTGCCTCTAACAGCTGCTGGTCAAAGCTTTTTGCAGAAAACAGATAATAATGGTCTGATTTCAGCTTTGCTTTTTTCATCGTATCAAACAATTTTTCACACATTTCATAAGTAAGCTGCGGTTTCGACCAGTTGCACAGCCCGATCAGATTATTTCTGGCGCTGTCCTGTGCGATAATGTCGATATTTCCGGTCTTTCCGACCCATGTACCTGCTTTGCGCATCTTAATCGGCAGCTTATCGACCATATTAAGAAGCTCCAGATATTCCATGCATACCTGAATAAAATAGCGGTTCATATAATCATCCAGCTCTGGTGCGATATACTGATCGTAAAACTCTTCCGTTGTCAGCATATACAGATCCGACAAATGCGGATATACAAAACGAAACCAGAAATTCACATATGTGCTCCGTATCTGGTAAATGCCCTTCTGCGCATTTTCCCATCCTCCGGTTTCAAAAGAACTTACTTTTTCTATTACTTCAAATGCTGCCAGATTTTTCATATAGACGCTGATTTTTGCCCTCGAAAACCCGGTAACATTAAACAAATCATTCAGCTTGCGGTGTCCTGCCGCCAGCGCTGCCAGAATCGTGTCATAGATCGCCAGCTCGCGCAGCTCACTGCCGATAAAACGCTCGGCCTCTGCAAACAGATACCCGTTTGGAGATAAAATATGCTTACATATATTGCTGCGGATATCTTTTTTGGAATTCCAACGGTTCATATAAGAAGACACGCCTCCCAAAATACCGTATGCCTTTACGCAGTCGCTTACAGAATATTCCGGGTAAGAGCGCACCATATCAATAAACTTTAAATCATCCAGCTTGACGGTCTCGTTTATTTTTTTCATGCCGTCTCCCAGGCGCTCCCCCAGCTCCTGCTCTACCCATGCGATCGAAGAGCTTGCCAGAATAATCATAACCGGTCCCGGATACAGCCTCTTTGCCTTCAGCTTTAAAACTGCCTTGAAAAACTCCTCATCACGCTTTGCAATAAACTGAAACTCATCAATAATAACTACCAGTTTTGTAGCATTTCCACTGCGGATGCGGTTAAAAAACTCCGTATAACTGTACTTAGAAAGGCTTAATTCATACTGTTTCTCAATCTCATGTCCCAGCTGCATGCACTGCTCCTGTGCGGATGCCTTTCTGGCACGATAATAAAAATACTTTTTCTCTTTGCAAAACAGCTTGATAAATGCTTCTTTATCACAGCCCTCCCGCCCGTATAATAAGACCAGCTGATTTCCATTTTCTTCGTATAGCTGCTCCATCTTCTTTAATTCTGTATGTCGTACTACCATGGTTATCTCCTAATTATGTACCATACGCCTCTAATTGTATTGACCCACTGACTTCGATCTGCTCATAAACGTCCCCTTTCTCCCAAATTCCGCCGCTATAGCCACCCCAGATACGCCCTGCGGGCAGACCTTTGAAACAGGCCTGTCAAAAAAATGTCCGCTGCTTATCAGACTATAGGACACTGCTTTATGCTTCAATAAAAGATTTTGGGATAAGGTGAAAAAGCAAGAAAATCATATCATATTTTAACTTTTTTTTCAAGTGGCTGGAAGAAAATACATTTCAAATAATTCATCTATGGATACCAATACTCCATCCAGACAGAACCTAGAGTCTATTACAGCTTCTGACTGGATGAAGCACCAGAACGTGTCTTAAAATTCATTCAGAGCATGATATGGAAAATTTATCCCAAATTTATGAGGCATACCCACCGGGCATGCTATAGCGGGCTATGTTGATTAAATTCGGGATAAATTCCCCGCAGATAAACTGCGGTTATTTTTTTGTGATATAACCCTGTGCTTTTAAAAGCTCTGCGCACAGCACTGCGCCTCCTGCTGCACCACGGACTGTATTATGGGACAGTCCTACAAACTTCCAGTCGTAGACTGTATCCTCACGCAGACGTCCTACGCTGATGCCCATGCCGTTTTCGTAATCCACATCCAACGCCACCTGCGGACGGTCATCCTCCTGCAGATACTGGATAAACTGCTTTGGAGCAGACGGCAGCTGCAGCTGCTGCGGTACGCCGCTGTATGAAAGCAGCTTTTCAATCAGCTGTTCTTTTTGAATCTGCTGTTTTTTAAATTTTACAAATACCGATGCGGTATGGCCGTTTAAGACCGGCACACGGATGCACTGGCTGGTGATCAGCGGCCCTTTCGCAGGCTCGATCACGCCGTCTTTGATCTCTCCCCAGATACGCAGCGGTTCTTTTTCTGATTTTTCCTCTTCTCCGCCGATATATGGTATAATATTTCCTTCCATCTGCGGCCAGTCTGCAAATGTCTTGCCGGCACCGGAAATAGCCTGATAAGTAGATACGACAGCTTCATATGGCTCAAATTCTTTCCATGCAGTAAGCACTGGTGCATAAGACTGAATGGAACAGTTTGGCTTTACGGCTACAAAGCCGCGTTTTGTGCCGAGCCTCTGCCTCTGGTACCTGATCACTTCCATATGATGCGGATTGATCTCTGGAACAACCATCGGCACATCCGGCGTCCAGCGGTGTGCGCTGTTATTGGATACAACCGGCGTTTCTGTTTTTGCATAAGCTTCTTCAATCTGCCTGATCTCTTCCTTTGTCATATCGACCGCGGAAAAGACAAAATCTACCTCAGATGCCGTATTTTCGATCTCATTTACATTTTTTACTACTATATGTCTCACAGCCTCTGGTATCGGCGTATCCATTTTCCATCGTCCCTGCACAGCTTCTTCATATGTCTGCCCTGCACTTCTTGGGCTTGCTGCAATCGAAGTTACTTCAAACCAAGGATGATTTTCAAGCAGTGCTATAAATCTCTGCCCGACCATGCCTGTACCACCAAGAATACCGACTTTTAATTTTTCGCTCATGACTGATCTCCTCAATTATGCTTTAAGAATTGCGTACAACCGTCTTTTAGCGGCTGATTCTATATATATTAATACAGGATTCCAAAAAACGCAAGCAGTAATCTGCATTTTTTAAATAACTCTTTTTCTGACCGATGCCGCTTTACTAATAAAATAACGCTTTTCCTGTCTGCAATGCGGCTCTGCGCTTTAAGCCTCTGCCCACCGCAGATCCTTTTGCTTAACGATCGTCTCCAACCAGCTTTTCTTCCCAGTCCGACTCTGGAAATTTTGACTCTGCCAGATACTGCTCATATGCCGTGATTACAGACTCCATCGCCTCTTTGGCAGGCGCGCCGACTGTCAGCCGTTTATTTACACAGATTTCCATAGAAACTGCCTCGTAAATATCCTCCTTAAATACCGGGCTGACCGCATGAAGCTCGTCCAGTGACATCTCGTCAATCGAAATCCCTTTGTCTATGCAGTAAAGCACAATCTGTCCAATGATTCCATGCGCATCACGGAACGGTACGCCGTGATTTACCAGATAATCTGCCGCATCGGTAGCATTGGTAAATCCCAGCGCCGCGCTGCTTCTCATACGCTCCTTGTGGAACCGGATCGTTGCCAGCATGCCGTTAAACAGCGCCAGACAGCCCTTCGCTGTATCAATGGCATCAAATGTCAGCTCCTTGTCCTCCTGCATGTCTTTATTATAGGCAAGCGGAATTCCTTTCATAGTTGTCAGCAGCGAAACCAGCGCCCCATATACACGTCCGGCCTTGCCCCTTACAAGCTCTGCGATATCCGGGTTTTTCTTCTGCGGCATAATGCTGCTGCCCGTACTGTATCCATCATCGATTTCCACAAACTGATATTCATTCGAATTCCATATGATGATTTCTTCGGAAAATCTGCTCAAATGCATCATAATCGTAGACAGCGCCGACAAATATTCGAGAATATAATCCCGGTCAGACACTCCGTCCATGCTGTTTAATGTCGGGCCGTAAAATCCCAGCAGCCCGGCTGTATATGCCCGGTCAAGCGGATACGTAGTGCCTGCCAGCGCACCGCTGCCGAGCGGACAATAGTTCATGCGCTCATAAAGATCACGCATCCTCAGCCTGTCACGCCGAAACATCTCAAAATAGGCTCCCATATGGTGTGCCAGCGTAATCGGCTGCGCTTTCTGCAGATGTGTAAAGCCGGGCATGATCGTTTCCGTATGTGCCTTCATAATCGTTAAAATAGTCTCTAAAAGCTCCTTCAGCAGCCCGTCTGTATGCGCTGCTTCCATACGTGTATACATTCTCATATCCAAAGCTACCTGATCATTCCTGCTCCTTCCGGTATGCAGCTTTTTGCCAGTATCTCCCAGACGCCCGATTAGTACGGCTTCTACAAAACTGTGGATATCTTCGTATTCATCGGATATTTTCAGTGATCCGCTTTCTACCTCACTTAATATTTTTTTCAGCTCTGCTGACATCTCTAAAGCCTCTTCGCTGGTCAAAATCCCCTGCCTGCCGAGCATCTTTACATGCGCAATGCTCCCTTCGATGTCCTGACGGTAGAGCTTTTTGTCAAATGAAATGGACGCGTTAAAATTATAAACCAGCTGATCGGTCTCTTTTGTAAAACGTCCTCCCCACAACTGTGCCATTTGTGAAATCCTCTCTTTCTTATAAAAAACTTCTATAATTGCAGACTTATTTCTTGTAAGCCCATTTTTCTAAAAATTTCTGCCTATAAAAATTTTCTTTTTTCTTTTATCTCTTTTCTTCTGTGAACTACCCATTGTCTAAAGCCAATGGGCTTCCTGCTTCATAGACCTCGCAGCCTACTATCTCCACAGGCGTTAATTCGGGCTGAACCATCCCTATTTATATTTCTTCTTTTATGCTGTCTGTCTCAGACCTTCCGCCAATATATTCTTTGCAGCATTGATGTCTCTATCATGTTTCGCTCTGCACTTTGGGCATATCCATTCCCTTACGGATAAATCTTTTATGTCTGTATTCTGATAAAAAACTTCTGAAATGCCGCATCCATGTTATAAATGGCATTTGTAAGGGCGAATTTGTCCGCTTCCTTCAGCCACTCATATTCCTTCTTTAACTCTCTGTTACAATAATTATTACAGCCTGTTTTACTGACGGATTTCTTTTCTTTCCCGTATGTTTCTTTCCGATACGCCAGAGTTTGATTATAGACAAAACGGCAGCAGCCAAATGTTTTTGCAGTCTGCACTTTCTGCTCATTATCTGGATATATCCTATATTTGTACGCTTTTAACATTTGCTGCCGTCTCCCCCTGTCCCTGGTTTTCTATATATTTTTTAAGCATTTCTTCCGAAACATTTCCAGCGCTGCACGCAAAATATCCATCCGTCCAGAATGTGCGCTCCTTCCAAAAATGCTT
>CAJUHV010000092.1 GCA_910586445.1 uncultured Eubacterium sp. | reverse complement strand
TTCGTATTGATCCGCTTGCCGATGTGATCAGCCGGGTAAAAAAAGATATCCGAAAGAACCATAGCAGGAGACTGAAAAAGGGGAGGTGCTCTGTGGAACTTGGTTTGGCGCTTACAGATATGGCCACTTCCCTGGAGCGTATTGCGAAGCATTGTTCCAACATAGCAGAAGAGCAGATGGCATCCGAAACAGACCATCACGCATTACATCAATACGCACGGAATGTCAAAGAGAGGAACGAGCTGTATAAGGAGCTGCTTGAAGCATATACAGAAAAGTATTCGTTAGAAAAAAACTTGAGGAAACATAAATTATCAGTATAATGTAACTATGCAGAGGCGGCTCTGCAGTAAAATTTTGTAAATTAAGGAAGTTAGTGCTTATGCCATTAATCTATATTTTGGAAGATGATAAAAATATTCAGGAGATAGAAAGTTATGCCATAAAGGGGAACGGATATGAAGTACGCGCATTTGATGATGCAGAAGCCTTTGACAGAGGAATGCAGGAAATAAAGCCGGATCTGCTGCTTCTCGATATTATGCTGCCGGGGGAGGATGGACTGTCTGTACTAAAAAGGCTCCGCGCAGATAACGACACGAAAGAGCTGCCTATTATACTTGTGACAGCGAAAGATTCAGAAATAGATACTGTAAAGGGACTTGATCTGGGGGCTGATGATTACATTACCAAACCATTTGGCGTGATGGAGCTTATGTCGCGCATTAAGGCGATTATGCGGCGCATCAGGCCGACAAGCGATGACGTGGTTTTAAAATATAAAAATATATATCTGGATCAGGACAGACGGATCTGTCTAGTGGATGAGGAAAGCGTGGAACTGACATTTAAAGAATATGAGCTGCTCCGGCTGTTTCTTTCCAATCTGGGTATTGTATTGACAAGGGAAATGATTATGGAAACTGTATGGGGAACGGATTTTACAGGGGAAAGCAGGACCGTTGACATGCATATCAAAACACTCCGCAAAAAGCTGAAAGAAGCAGGCAGCCTGATTATTACTGTGAGAAATGTGGGGTATAAGCTGGAATGAGGCAGAAAATAAACAGACGATTCACCGTTATTGCACTTTTTTCCGTTGTGATTACCACGATTGTTATGGCTGCGGTATTTTATTCGCAGTTAAAAAAACAGGTTTTTTCTGATCTGGCGGTTGTGGCGGATTTACTGATTGACGAAGGCTCCTATGAGCGAAAAATAGATAATTTAAGAATTACACTGATCGATGCAGACGGTAAGGTTTTGTTTGATTCCACTGTGGAGGAGAAGCTGCTTACGAACCACCTGGACAGGCCGGAAATTGTGGAGGCAGTCTCTAGCGGAACCGGTATGGAGATAAGAAAGTCAGATACCCTGTCAGAGAGTGTATTTAATTATGCAAAAAGACTGGATAATGGGCAGATCCTTAGGGTAGGCAAGGAGGCGCACAGCGTTGTGGCTGTCCTTTTGTCTGCCCTTCCAATGGTGCTGACAACGGCACTGCTTCTTGCGACCATCTGTCTGATGGTATCGCACTACCTTACCTCTGCCATTGTGAAACCGATTGATGAAATGGCAGGGGATATGGAACATATTGATGAGGGGAAAAGTTACCCGGAGCTGATCCCATTTACAAGAAAAATCCGCTTACAGCATGAGGAGATCCTGTCTGCCGCAAATATAAGGCAGGAATTTACCGCCAATGTAAGCCACGAGCTAAAAACACCTCTTGCGGCGATATCAGGCTACGCAGAGCTGATGGAGGCAGGACTCGTAGATGAAAAAGAGATGAAGCGCTTTTCAGGGGAAATCCGTAAAAGCGCAGCAAGGCTGCTTACCCTGATTAATGACATTATTAAGCTCTCGCAGCTGGATGCGGGGAACGCAAAAGATATTCTTGATGTGGTAAATCTGGCAGAAATTACAAAAGAAAGCGTGGAAATGCTCTCTTTTGGAGCAGCGAAAAATGGTATTGATGTAATATATGAAGGAGATGACAGGGCAGATGTCCATATCGGAAAGGAGCTTGCACAGGAGCTTACCTACAATTTGATTGAAAATGCCATCCGATATAATAAACCGAACGGCAGGGTGACTGTAAAAGTACAAAAAGAGGGAGCGCAGATTATCTTTTCGGTGGAGGATACCGGTATCGGTATTCCGCCGGAGCATCAGGAAAGGATTTTTGAACGCTTTTATCGTGTGGATAAAAGCAGGTCGAAAGAGCTGGGAGGCACGGGTCTTGGACTTGCGATTGTAAAGCATATCTGTAATCTGACTGATGCAGATGTGGATCTGATGAGCAAGCCGGGCGTCGGAACGAAGATCTTTATTGTCTGGGGCAGGGGAAGTGCCTAAAAATTAATGCAGGTACGGGGATGTGCCGGCCATTTCCTCTGCAAAGTGATTACGCGGCTGGTAACTGCCGTCTTGTGGCATCGGGCGAGTGGCGGAAACGTATTCTGGAACAGGTTATCCCGAAACGGTCATTACACAGAAACGCCCGATCATGGCATTAACAAAACGTTATGTCCGTTTCTGTCGATATATCCATATAAGGCAGGTGGCGATATGTTCTCAATAGCGGTTTGTGATGATGAAGTCATAGAATGCTGTAACATGGCAAAAAGAATAAAAGAAATTATGGCAGAAATGAAAATACCATGCATTATCCGTCAGTTTCGAAGCGGCGGGGAGCTGCTGCGGGTATTGGAAAGTTTTGATATTGTGTTCCTTGATATCATTATGCAGGATCTAGATGGGATGAAAACGGCACAGATTTTCCGTGAAAAGGCATCTGATAAAATACTCATTTTTGTATCTTCCAGCAGGGAGTATGTGTTTGAAGCATATGACGTGGAGGCGTTCCAATATCTGGTCAAGCCTGTGGGTGACAGAAAACTGAAAAGCGTGCTGCAGAGAGAGTTCTATGGGCAGCGGATAAACTTTGCAAAAAATTTTTAGGGATTTCCAAGGGGAAGGAACGGCTGTTTCTGATTTTGTCCTTCTGCAGCTGGCTGTCTGGGAATATTTTAGGCCGGCTGTCTTTTAGTCTGTATATTTTTTTCGTGTTATCTGGCCCTGTATTTTTCATAGGATTGTTAATGGTGTTGTTTGGATCAGAAAAGGAGAAAAGGATTCTGGCTGCTTCTATACTGTTGGCGGCTATAAAGCTGGTATCAGCGTTTGTCGTTTCTCTTTTATCGTGCCTGGTACTATTTTTTCTGCATACGGTAAAAAAGATTCCAGAACCGCTTTTAGGTGATTGGGGAGGCGGACTGGTCAGCGGCGCCGGCTGTTGTTTTGCCATATCTGCAATATACTGGCTGTCGAAGCATCTGGAGCCTGTTTTTTGTGGCAGGCGGGGGAAATGGTATGTCATATTGGCGGTTCCTCTGCTTGTGAACGCTGCAGTGTATGAAGCAGCGAGCCTGGGTGCGAGCAATGGAATTATGGTCAGGAGCGCGGGCAGCATGGGATTGTATTATGATCAGATTTTCAGCCATTCTGAATTTTTGGTCTTGGCGCTTCTGTCTATGGCAGCAGCGGGATTTTATGTGTTTGGGATGAACAGGATTTATCTGGAGCAGGAAAAAAACGGCAGGTACCATTCGCAGATTGCGGTTTATAAAATGCTGGCGGAGCAGTACAGGCAGTCAGAACGGCTGCGGCATGACATGAAAAACCATATCATTGTCCTGTATTCATGATATCTATTTTAATGCCGTTTCCTGATGATGCTCAAATGCCCGCTCATAGCTGACAATGGACAGGATCAGCGTGGGCGGCAAGCGTCTTCGGGAGCTTTATGAACCGGTAAATCATGAGAAGGCTTTCCGCTAAGTGATAAAATAGAATGTTAAAAACAAGAAGCGTCAGATATGAAAAACGTCTGGCGTTTTTTTATGTAAAAAAGGAGAGCCTTTGATCAGTGCGGCTTTGGCAGAGCATGGGCGTGTCACAAAAACAGGTAAAACATTGTTGTTTATTTGTTGGGATTTGTGCAGTATAATTATTTTTAATGTCGGCGGCAGAAAAATCGTCCGTAAACAAATCCGAAAGGAAAATCTGTCAGGGAAAGGGAGTTAAAATGGCCTATAAGATATTGATTATTGATGATGACACCGAGCTTCTAAAAATGCTCAAAACACATTTTGAAATAAAAAAGTACGAAATTATTACGGCAGAGAATGGATCAGAGGGGTTAAGCAGAATAAAGCTGCAGCCGGATCTTATATTACTGGATGTAAATATGCCGGACATAGACGGAATAGAGGTATGCAGAAGGATACGGGATAAGGTGAGCTGTCCTATTTTATTTTTGACTGCGCGGGTAGACGAACAGGACGTTGTGAACGGGCTTTCCTCGGGAGGCGATGACTATATTTTAAAACCGTTTGGCCTGAAAGAGCTTGATGCAAGGATAACGGCACATTTGAAACGGGAAACACGGCGCAGGGAAAAGACAAAATGCTGCTTTCAAGGCGAGCTGTCTATTGATTATAAGGCAAAGACCGTGCAGATTCACACAGATCATCTGGAGCTGACAAGATTAGAGTATGAAATTATTGAATTTTTGACTATGAATCCAGGAATGGTTTTTGATAAAGACAGGATTTATGAGAAGGTATGCGGATATGACGCAGAGGGCGACAGCAGGGTGGTAACAGAGCTGATCCGCAGAATCAGAAAAAAGTTCCAGCAGTATACAGAACAAAAATATATTGAAACTGTATGGGGGATGGGATACCGATGGATAAAATAAGGAATCTTTCCGTGAGAAAAACCATTTTTTTATATATGGCAGCTGCTTTATTGTGCAGTTTTTTTCTCACAGCGGTTGTTGACAGGGTTGCCGATCAGACGCAGACACAGATCTGGTGGGGGTATGTAGATGAAGAAGCGTATTTTAAAGCAGTGGAAAATGAAGGCACTGATTTTGTAGCAGATATCCCAAGACCAGCCGCTTATGAGATGACGCGGACAGATCATTTTGTGTCAGAGCTTTGTGATTTTTTGCAGACTTATACCGTGCTGATACTGTCTATGGCAGGAAGCTGTGCGGCGGTTTTCTTTTTTTACCAGAACAAGCTGAAAAAGCCGATTGAAGAACTGGCACAGGCCTCAAAAAAGATTGCAGAAAATCATCTGGATTTTTGCATTTCCTATGAAAACGGGGACGAAATGGGCGTGCTGTGCAGGGAGTTTGAGCGGATGCGAAAGCAGCTTGCCCAAAATAACCAGATCTTATGGAAGACGATTGAAGAGGAAAAAATGCTGCGGGCGGCTATTGCACACGATATCCGCGCTCCGCTGTCCGTTTTGAAAGGGTATCAGGAAATGCTGGCCGAATATCTGCCGGGTGGGGAGATTGATCTGCAACAGGCTATGGAAATGCTGTCAGAGTGCAGACATCAGATTGAACGTATGGATGCCTTTGTAGAAGCAATGCGCAGACTAAACAGCTTAGAAAGCCGAAAACTGAAAGCGGGGAATATTTCTGCCAGACAGCTAGAGGAGCAGATCCAGGCAGAGCTTGCCATTCTGGGAAAAGAATATGGGAAACAATGCGTGCTGCAGGTGTCAGAATCAAAGGAAGAATTTTGCGGAGATAAGGAAATTATTTTGGAGGTTATGGAAAATCTGCTGTCAAATGCTCTGCGTTATGGGAAACAGCAGATTGTAGTTGCAGTAAATCTTGGGTATGCACAATTAAGTATCTGTGTCAGGGATGACGGCGATGGATTTCGCGAAGACGCAGAAAAAATAACAGGAGCGTTTTATGGACAGAACGTAAAGGACAGCCTGAAACACGCGGGACTGGGCATGTATATCAGCAGGCTGTATTGTGAAAGGCATGGAGGAAAATTAGTGCTGGGAAATGATCAGCAGACAGGGGCGGTGGTGACAGCCGTATTTCGAAGGATTATGTAAGTAATCTGGGTAGAGTATTTATTGCTTTGCGTTAATCTAGTTAATATAATATTCCATTAACAACTTAACAAATATCGGTAAAATTCTGGAAATCCTGTAAGGTAAGCTCTTTAGCCTTAACAGGATTTTGTATAATTGAAAATATTGTTATGTTAATCATACACAAAATCTGAAACAGTCTTAATGCGGGGTTTTTCCTGGAGCGTGTTTGAAAAATCATTCCTGTGATCTGCACTCCCCACTTTGCGGATAATTCATCCCAAATTTAATCAACATAGCCCGCTATGCCTCATAAATTTGGGATAAATTCTCCACTAAGTGTGAAGCACATCTCACAGAAAGCATTTTTCAAACACGCTCTAGTTTTTATAATATTTTATATATCAATAATATTTTTAATTTCAATAATATTTCACCGGTTTACAACTTTTTGTTTAGATACAAGATATTTGTTGGATAATCACAAATATATACAATACATAGTTTGGATTTTACATAAATAAATCAAAATATTTCAAAATTCTTTCAGTTTTCCTCGTGTTGTCTTTCTATTGAGAAGTCTCATTTACAATGGAATCACTAAGAACAAGGAGGCAGAATTATGTGGTCAATTTTAAAAAGAGAGGTAAAAAATTATATGAAAAAACCTCTGCTCTGGCTGGGGACTGCGATTTGTGTTTTGGTGATCTATCAAAATGTGAGCCCCTATCTGGATATTCATTATCTAGAGGAAGGAGAAATCATTGTAAACGACTATCCAGAAACATATCGGAATGGAGATGTGTTTGACGGATATGTGCCGACAGAGAATGGGCTGCGGCGAGAAATGTGGGAAGAACGGATACGGGAAAACCTGATTTCCGAATTCGGAATGGACAATGCAGGGGCGCAGTCTGTCATTGATGAAATGAAAGAAATGGATATTAAGACAGCCTGTGCTCATCTGGAAGGGCGTGGCTTTTACAATGCATATTATGAGTATGTGAATACGGCTTACCATAAAGGAACCTGTGAAGAAATCAATTCTTATATGGCGGAAAAACTGGAAGACAGGACATTTTCGTATTACTTTTCCAGAAAATTTGCCGATTTCGCAGGATTATCTATGGGATTTTTCGCAACTGTTTTATTATCGGTTTTATTTATGCAGGATACGAGGAGGAATACCTATGAGCTGCTTCATACAAAGCCTGTCAGTGCAGGTAAATATCTGTCTGGAAAAGTGGGAGGGGGATTTGCAGTCTGCCTGATCATACTCGCAGCTTTAAATATGATATTCTTCGGTATCTGCCTAGTATCAATGAGAAACAGTGGACTTGAGGTACATCTGGCGGATTTTCTATTAGCAAGCTGTTTTTATATCCTGCCAAATATGTTTATGATTATAAGTATATACAGCCTGATCTCGCTGCTGTTTAAAAGCCCGCTGCCGGCAGTGCCGCTTCTGCTTTTGTATATGGTGTATTCAAATATGGGGAGCAGGAATGCGGAGGGCATTTATGGATATTATGGCAGGCCGCTTGCAATTATGGTGAGGTTTCCGGGAGGCTTTTTTGATACGGCACCTCCGCCTATGGCACTGCTGAATCAGAGCAGCCTGATTTTGGCTGCTGTCTGCCTTCTGTTTTTTTCGGCACAGATATGGAAAAGGAGGCGGGTATATTGAGGAATGATATGAAAATTTCACTGCCATTTCAAAAACAGGCGTATGCACTATTTTTTGCCATAATATTAAGCCTCGTCAGAGGGGTGACTTATTCTAGTGAAATTGGGATAGCAATAGAAGCGCCGATGGCAGTACTTGCCTTCACATTCTGCGCAGACACCTATACGCAGGAAATTGCCGGCAGGCGGTCAGAGATCTGGCGGCTGTATCCTATGAAAAAGAAACTTAACTGTATTTATAGACGGATTGTGATACAGGAAATTTTTTTATTAGCTGTCGCAGCTGTCTCATATGGATTATTTTTTCTGTTCCAAAATCCCTGGCCGGATGGGATACGGCAGAGCGGTATTGAAAATGAACTATGCCAGTTTTTTGTATATTTTGCCGCTATCGCCGTCACGATTGGATTCTGGGGAATTTTATCAAATTTTATTTCCTGTTTATTTCGGAATATGTGGGCAGGAATCGGCGGCTGTCTTATGCTGTGGCTGATCACAAATTCTACTATCGGCTACAGATATTTCGGCGCATGGAACCTGTTTTCCTATACGTCTAGAAAGTTAGATCACATCAGTGATTTTAGCTGGATATGTGGGAAAATGGTCTGTATCTGTATTGGGATCATGGCAGTGGCAGCATTGCCTAAAATCATTGCGAAAAGAGGTTAAGCTTATGGGAATCAAAATCGAGGATTTAACAGTAACATTCAAGAATAAAGTAACGGCAGTCAATCATGCTGACCTGGAAATACCAAAGGGAATCTTTGGGCTGCTAGGGGAAAACGGCGCAGGAAAAACAACGCTTATGCGGGTGCTCACAACTGTGTTATCGCCAGACAGTGGAACCGCAGCTTTAGATGGAATGCTTTACAGTGAGGGGAATTTTGAAAAAATACAACGGAAGATCGGATATCTGCCGCAGGAGCTTGACCTCTATCCAGGCCTGTCAGTACAAGAATGTCTGGAATATATGGGGGACTTATCCGGCATACCCAGACAGGTCTGTAAAGAACGCATTCAATACTATCTGGAAAAGACAAACCTGTCAGGACAGCGCAGAAAGAAGATAAAACAATTATCAGGCGGCATGAAACGGAGGGTCGGACTGATTCAGGCACTTTTAAATGAGCCGGAATTTTTAATTGTCGATGAGCCAACGACCGGATTAGACCCTGAGGAACGTATCCGGATCAGAAATCTGCTGATTGATTTTTCAAAAGGGCGCACGGTTTTGTTTTCGACTCATGTAGTAGAGGATTTAGCAGCTGTCTGTAATCAGCTTGCAGTTATGAAAAAGGGGAAATTTATTTATTCGGGAAACATAAAAGGACTGATGGAGCAGGCAGCAGGCCATATCTGGATCTGTAAATCAAAAGATGATCAGGCGGCGAGGGAATTGGAAAAGAACTATCATGTTACATCGAAACAGTATGTCGGGGATGAACTGCAGACAAAATTTATCAGTGAAGTGCAGCCCCAAATAGAATGCAGTTCTTGTGAGGCGACACTTGAGGATGCTTATATTTATATTGCGAATAGAGAAATGCAATAATATCAGTTAATAACATTATCTGCAGAAATAATTGATAAAATTTAAATATATGATATAATTGAAATTGGCAGCAATTGGATTCAGCGGCAGTTTTTAACGTATGAAAATTGTAAGAAATACCAGGTGAAAAATTAAGATATCCGTTGGACGGAACGAAAAAACAAACTTTTGTTTTTGATACAATATTTATGTCAAAGCGGGGGCGCTTTTATTTTTGGATAAAGAGGAGAGTAAGATGAAAGTAAAGAAAAAGAACATATCCATTCTATTCTGTTTGATTGCAGCAGCTGTATTTGCGGCAGGCTGCGGGCCTTCGAAACAAGATCATAGTAACGCCGCTGATTCTGATCCAGAAAGAGTAGAAAGCGATTTTGAGTCTGTCGAAACGGAGAAAAACGAAAGCAGCAGGGAGCCTGCCAAGACAGGAAGTACTAAAAACGGCGCAGACTCCTCTGAAGCAGAGAAAGACGAAGACAATAGAGAGCCTGCCGAGACAGGAAGTACTGAAAACGGCGCAGACTCTTCTGAAATGGAGAAAAACGAAAGCAGTGCAGGGTCTGTAGAAACGGAGAAAGGCGAGGACAATCTGAATTCTGCCCAAACAAGCGGAGGACAGGGCAGAATCGTGTTTACTTCCGGTCAGGCTGATTCGATTTCTGTGGATATTACGGCAGCGAATGCTATTGTGGCAGAGGCCGGCTCGAACCTTGTGCTGTTCCAGAAAAACAGTACTGCCCAGATTGCCCCGGCCAGTACCGCAAAAATGATTATGGCTCTGACGGCGCTTGATTTTTGTGCTGCTGAGGATCAGGTCACTGTCGGGGCAGAAATCAAAATGATGCCTGATGACTCGTCGAGAGCATGGCTGAATCAAGGCGATACCTTGACAGTCCGCCAGCTGCTGATTGCTTTGCTGCTGCCTTCTGGAAACGATGCAGCCTATTCACTGGCGGTTTATACAGGCAGAAAAATAGCAGGGGATGACAGCCTGTCAGATGGCCGGGCTGTGGAAGTGTTTATGGAGGCAGTAAATAAAAAGGCAGGGGAGATTGGTGCCGAGCATTCAAATTTTGTTGTTCCTGACGGGTATGACGCGCAGGGGCAGTATACAACAGCCTATGACCTTGCTGTTATAGCAGCAGCATGCCTGGACAATCCCCAGCTTGCAGAGATTATGGCAAAAGAAAAATCATATGAAAAATGGACAGGCGGCAGAGAGGTTACTTATTATAATTCAAACAAGCTGCTAGACTCGGGCAGTCCGTTTTATTACCCAGAGGTAATTGGATTTAAGACGGGAACCAGCAGCCTTGCCGGAGCCAGTCTGGTTTCAGCAGCAGTGATCAATGAAAAAACTTATATCAGCGTAGTTATGGGGGCTGCTACGGAGGATGACAGATTTCAAGATAGTATTATCATTTATGATGCGGTTAAGACGTTGATGAAATAGGAGAAAGAGCATATCAAACCTGATCTTATCCAAATATTTTATGGGTAAGATCAGGTTTTTTTACTTAGAATAATGAGAGGAAGACCATTCATGTATCTGCCGTTAAAAATCTCCGCAAATTTTCCGATAAGTTATGTAAATACATTTATTGGATACATTTACTGGAAAGGGTGGAATTATGGAGGTAAAATCATCAATCGGCGCATTGCAGCGGAAAAGTTTTCTAGGAACCGGCAGCATCGGCGGTATTCATCTGCCGGATTTTAACGATAAATATTTCTTTTCCAAAAAGAAAAGCGGCATCAGCGATGGAGAATACAAAAGGCAGATCAGGGAACAGGCCTATAAGGATTTTGCAAAGGGGCAGTTCCAAAATAAATCGGAAGGATTTAACAGGCTGATGAAGAGCTACACATCGGAAGTGTCCCCGGATAGAAAAGGAATCATCACTTCCGGCTTGAATGCTGTCTTATGGAATCGGAAGAAAGTGCAAAAGCCGATAGATCTCTTTGCGACTCTGCTTGAAGGGAAAGTGAAATATCAAAAACTGCCGTCAGGAAACAGCGAGTACATGGAGTTTTTTGATAAAAACGGGGAGATAGTGGCATCTTATTCCAATAATGGATGGACTATGTATACTACCAATGCGGAGGCTGCCAGACAGACGGAAATGTGCAGGATTTATAATGCTGCGTGGGGAAATGCCAAGAGAGGGATTCCGTTGGAGAGTGAAGAAGCAGCGGGCATGGAATGTCCGCAGAACAGTTTTGAGGCCAGAGCATAGCGCAAATAAGAGATACGACTGATTTAGAAATTCCTATCATCGGATGATGGAAAGGCTGTGTACCAGAAGCGGATTGACGCTGCATTTGAAGAACTGTTTGACGGACTGAAACAGATATTTCCATCAGCAAGCAAGGATAATGACGCCTTGTACAGCACGGTGCTGGATTTTTCCATTGCGCATCAGGAAACATATACTGCAATGGGGTTCCTTGCAGGGCTTCGGTTCTGTACGGATCTACAGAAAGCCTGCAGCAGTGTTGGAGACGATAAAATCCAGTCTGCTATAAAAAAGGCTGTGCCAGAACAGGGCGGAGTGATTACGGTTGAGATGGGTGACGGGAGCCAGCTTGAAATCCGTCATAGGGAGGGTGCATAACGGGAGGGGAACCATCCGTATTTGCAAGGACAGGAACATCTTAAAAGAATATCTGATGCGCAGGGAAGTGGAGGTAATAACGATTATGATGAGTTTATTTGATAATGAGCAGAACATGAAAACATACTGGAAGGATATGGAAAATACTCTTTCTGATGAGATTGTGCATCAGAAAGATAGGGAAACTGCAGAAAGATTGATAAAAAAAGGAAAATGTCACTGGAAGATATTGCAGATTGTGTTACGGGTTTGTCTTTTGATGAATTAAATGAAACACTACTTTACAACTTTATAAATGATGCCCCTGTTTCTTAATTAGGTGTTTT
>CAJUHV010000091.1 GCA_910586445.1 uncultured Eubacterium sp. | reverse complement strand
AGATAGACGGCCTGGATAATGGGGCAGATGATTATCTGGTAAAGCCTTTCCACATGCCGGAATTATCTGCCCGCATCCGTGCTTTGACACGCAGGCCGGTAACTATATCGGAAAAGACAGGCCTGCAATACCATGACCTGTCCCTAAACCTTGGCAGGAAGGAATTATCGTGCAATGAAAACGCGATACCGCTTACCCCAAAAGAGTTTCTTCTAATATGTGCGTTTTTGGAAAAGCCGAATACAATCCTCACCCGTGAACAGCTCATGCAGAAAGTATGGGAAACAGACGCCCCGATTGAGCAGGGCAATGTCGATAACTATGTATATTTTCTGCGCAAGCGTCTGCGGGCTCTGGGCAGCGGCTGTTCCATTACATCGTCATATGGTTCTGGATATTTACTGGAGGTCTGTCATGATAAAAAAACTTAAACGGAAACTATATTTCCTTTTTTCCAGCAGCATTATGTTTGTCTTTACAATCGTATTTTTCCTGCTGGCATCCGAAAATATAGAAACCATGCAGAACGCAGAGCTGAGTTTTGTAAATAGACAGGCCACCAACCTCGTCCTGCTTTTAGAAAATTCTACAAACTATGCAGAAAATCTGGGAATATATGAAAAGAAATATGGCTGCTTTTTCCGCCTATTTACGGAGCATAACGAAATTCTTTACGAAAGCGCTGATATAAAAGCTGCCGCAGAAAATATAGATTTATTTTTGAAAACAGTGGAATATTCAGAATCCACTGAAAGCATTGAATCCGGCCACAGCACCCAGAGCGGCCCCCATATATTCCACTCTGGAAACGGCAGGACATATTACGGCATACTCTGTTCCATTTATGCCAACAACGAATACCTGTATCTTTCCCTGTTAAAAGAGAAAAGCGGAATAACTGCTTTTTTCTCCACTATCATGCATTATTTTCTGATATGGCTCATAGTGCTTATTGCTGTCCTGTTTGTGTCTGTCCTTATCATCAGACAGGCAATGAAGCCTACAGAAAAAACCATGCAGAGCCAGAAAAACTTTATTGCTGCCGTGTCCCACGAATTAAAGGCACCTCTGGCAGTCCTGCTGTCTGCTACTGATGCCATTGAGACTTCTCCTGACTGTACTCCAAATATAAAAAATCATGTTTCCCTCATGGAAACTGAAGTTTCCCGCATGGCAAGGCTGATCCAGGACCTGCTCCTGCTTTCTTCCATTGACGCAGGAAACTGGATATTCCATAAATCTAAATTAAATGTGGATACTTTACTTATCAGCCTATATGAAAAATTTGAGATCGTCTGCCGCAGGAAGGCAATCGTCCTGCAGATAGAGATGCCGGAGGAATGCTTACCCCCTCTTTTCTCTGATGAAGACCGTCTGAGCCAGATCATCAGCATTTTTCTGGACAATGCCATTTCCTATTCACCGGAACAGTCCTCTATTTTGCTGGAGGCTTCTATCAAGAAGAATAACCTGTCCATCAGCATCATAGATCACGGTATTGGAATCAGCGAGGAAGATAAGGAGCATATATTTGACCGCTTTTATCGCTGCGATAAGTCACGCACAAAAAAAGGTCACTACGGATTAGGTCTTAGCGTTGCAGACGAACTGGTCTCGCTCCTTGACGGGAAGATAAATTTAAGCGATACACCCGGAGGCGGATGCACTTTCACGATTACTATACCTTGGAGCACTGCAGAATAGTCAACAATTCATCATTACCGTCAGGCCGAATATTTTTCCCTTGCTGCTGACTGGCAGCCAGCTTTCTTCTATGGCAGTCTCATACCCAAAGCCATTCCAAGCCTCTATGAAGAACAGGCTGCCTTTCATATCGGAATATAACTTTGAAAGCAGGCCGACGAACTGCCCATCCGTCGCCCTGCTTATTCAGCCTGTTTTTTACTATTTTTCACAATATGCTTTAAATCATTCCCAGACCCTTCCCGATCCAGTAAATCACACCGAGAAGCCAGCTGGAAAATATTCCATATAAAATCACCGGGCCGGCGATCGTAAAAATCTTAGCGCCGATTCCAAACACCTGGCCTTCTTTTTGAAATTCAATTGCAGGTGCTGCTACGCTGTTTGCAAATCCTGTAATCGGAACCAGTGCCCCTGCTCCGCCCCATTTTGCGAATGTCGGATAAATATTCAGCCCTGTCAGTAAAACGCTCAAAAAGATCAGGCACAGGCTGCACCAGCTGCCGGCCGTATCTTTATCAAGCCCCATATTTTTAGCGGTATTTAAAATAAACTGGCCTATAATACAGATAATACCGCCTACGATAAACGCCTGACACATGGCCCGTGCAAGGTTTCGGGTAGGCGTGACCTGTTTTACATATTCATTATATTCCTGCTGCTGTCTCTGCTTTTCCTTCTGTTTCATATGCTATGCTCCTATCTTTGGATTTGTTTGTCCTTTTGATATAGCATGGGCATCTGAAACAGATTTATACTGGCAGATTTTTCATAAACCTAATGAAATTAAATCAGTCCCCTGCACAGATCTTTTACTACTTCTCCTGCCAGAATGAGTCCCGCCGCAGAAGGCACAAATGCATTACTTCCTATGACCACATTTTCACTGTCATCATCCTGCCGTACCGGCTTTTCTTTTGAATAAACGACCTTCAGCTGCCGGATTCCTCTTTTTTTAAGCTCCCGCCGCATGACCTTTGCCAGCGGACAGACAGACGTTTCGTATAGGTCAGCCGCCATAAATCCAGACGGCTCCATTTTATTGCCGGCACCCATAGAGCTGATAACCGGCGTGCCTGCTGCCTGTGCCTGCTGGATGAGCGCAATTTTGCCCGTTACTGTATCTATGGCATCTACGATATAATCGTATTTTGAAAAATCAAACTGCCCTGCTGTTTCCGGCATATAAAATGTTTTGTATACATTTACTGCTGCCTGCGGATGTATGTCCAAAATCCGCTCCTTTGCCACGTCCACTTTGTATTTTCCAACCGTACTATGCAGCGCAATAATCTGACGGTTAAGATTAGAAAGATTGACCTTGTCATGGTCAATCAGGTCCAGGGTGCCGACCCCGCTGCGTGCAAGCGCCTCTACTGCATATCCGCCCACACCTCCGATGCCAAATACCGCTACATGTGCATGAAGCAGCCGCTCCATGGCAGCTGCACCGATTAAACGCTGCGTTCTCTCGAATTGATCCTGCATAATTCTCCTTAATTGTGCTTATTTTTAAATATATGCGCGCTCTAGAGCGTGTTTGAAAAATGCTTTCCGTGAGATGTGCTTCACACTTGGTGGAGAATTTATCCCAAATTTATGAGGCATAGCGGGCTATGTTGATTAAATTTGGGATGAATTATCCGCAAAGTGGGGAGTGCAGATCGCGGGAATGATTTTTCAAACACGCTCTAATCCAGCGACAGATTTAAATACCCTCTCAAAGGCTTTGTCCCACAAATCCTTCCTGTCAGGCCACACAGGCCCCTGTCTTCTTCAGAAATAGCTGTTCCATAAATCATTCCTGTCAGACGGTACAGATCTTTGTCTTTTTCAGAAATAGCTGTTCCCGAAAACGGTTTCCATACAACAGCCGTCTGCGGCATATGTTCCTTCGAGATAAATCTGGACAGCAGTTCTGCCGCCTGCGCTGCGGGCAGTGTTGTTTCGGTAACGACGGCCCTTTCATCCTCTGTATAATACAGCAGCAGATCCTCTTTTCGGCCGCTTTTATATATAAGCGCCTCACCGCCGTTTGCCCGGTGTTCCTGCAGTGCAAATGCTATATGCTCTACGGGCCATTTAATGTAACCCGGCTTCGCAAAATAAGCATCGCGTATTTTCGCATAAGAGACAGCATCTGCACTGCACACCTCTTGCGCACTGGCTGTTGTTCCCGCACTGCCTGCCGGACTGTCTGCTGCACGGATTTCAGCTGCCTGCACCCCATAGCTGCGCGGTATCTGGGCAGGCTCTTTTTCCAGATAAAAAGCCTCTTCAAATCCCAGCGGTTTATAAAAGCCGCCGATCAGCCCTTCATTGGCAGGCTCTGCAATCAGAGGTGCCTGATATGTCTGATGTGCGTGAGAAAGCAGCCTGCCTGCAACGCCCTTCCCGCGAAACTGCGGATAGACCGCCAGCGCATATACATACCGGATCTCCTGCCACCTGTCAGGCCCGGTGCCTTCCAGCAATTTCCCTGGAAGAAAAAAGGATGCCCCCATAAGCACCCCGTTTTCTTCTGCCAGCAGTACATCCTGCCCTTTATATAATGCTGCAAAAAAATCATTAATATATGCATCTTCATCTGCAAAACATGTTTTCCAGAGCTTTTTCAGCTCTGGAATCATACGATCGAAGCCATATCGAATCATCTGTGAAACCTCGCTTGAAATTTTTCAACTAACAGCTCTGGGTGATAGGAAAGCTTTGCCTTGCGGAGCCCTTCGTCTCCGGTATCTTCTTCACGGTTGACATATTCATATTCCTGACAGTGATGCAGTACAAACTGCTGGTTGATCATCGGATATGCTCCCTGTACTTCGGCAAGCGCCTTTTCGATATGAACCACATAGGTGTTGGAATTGAGCGGCTCTCCGATAGAAAATGCGACCAGCTTTTCGCCTTTATACAGCATACCGCCGTCCAAGACCAGATCTGCCAGATTGCGCAGCGCCTTACGGTTTACATGAAGCTCGTTTTCCATCTCTTCATTCCAGTTCTCCGACTCATTTGCCTTCCACATATCCAAAAAACGCATACACTCTCCGGCATCCTCCGGCATCATCTCACGGTAACGCCAGTTTCCGCCGTCTTTAAAACGGGCAATATGATTCCGCTTGCCATGCAGCTTTCTTCCTGCGAGCGTAGACAGCTTCTCTGTACTGTATACATAATCGTAATCGTTCCGGTTCGTTTGTACATCATACATTCCCGGATAGTTCTGTTCCAACCATTCCAGGTCGCTGCGCACCAATGTGCTTAAAACCAGATCATTTCCCTTCGCACGCTCCATTTCCAAAACTGCATCCAAAGCTCCTCTGCGGTTTCCTGCACCGATCGGAATCGTGTAACAGCACTTTTTTTCATCTTGAAACCGAAAAATCAGGCATCCTTGTTCTTTTGCCATTTTTGCACCGTAAATATCACTCCACAAAAAATTGTTTGCAAACGAATATTCACACGCCTGCCTGTCATCTTCCAGCAGCCGGTGTGTAATCCACTCCCGGTCATTTAATGACAGGTTATAAAAATCCACCATACAAATTAAACTCTCCTTATTTTTATTGCCGCAGAATTTATGCCTGCAGCTGTTTCAAACACGTGCCGCACTGCAGGCTGCTGCTTATCCGCATGACCTGCTGACTGCCCCGGCTGCAGCTGCCCCGCCGCACGATCTCCATATGCCTGCCTAAATATACTGCCCTGCACACTGCCTATCTGCATGTCGTACTGATTGCTTCGATCGCAACTGCCCCGCCGCGCACGATCTCGATATTGTGAAATTTTGATTTCAGCAGCTCGATCAGCTCGTTATTCCTGCGCTCAGTCAGCTTGCATTCCAATAGAACACTGTCCTCTCCTATGTCAGCCACCTGCACGCTGAATACCTCAGCAATGCGGAAAACCTCATCAATCTTGCTGGAGCTTATATCCTTTACCTTTGCAAAAAGTATCTCCTTCATATGAATCGGCACATTGGTAAGATCAATTACCTTGATCACTTCTACCATACGGTTTAACTGCTTTTTGATCTGTTCGAATGTAATGTCATCACTCGTGACACAGATCGTCATACGCGAAACCGTCCCGTCTTCTGTCGTACCGACTGTCAGACTCTGCAGATTATAGGACTTGCCAGAAAAAAGCCCTGATACTTTTGCAAGCACACCTACCTGATTTTCCACATACAGGGCAATCCATCTGTTTTTCATTCTTCTCCCTCCTGCCGTTGATTCTCATGCTGCCTGTGCAGCTGTTCACCCCAGCTGCTTATCTGGCAGTAAAACATCATATTATTATAAGATCATCTCTTTCATTGGATTGCCGCCTTTTACCATCGGCAGTACAATCTCGTCTGTAGAGATTATAAATTCAATCAGCGTCGGTGCATCCTCATTCCGCTTCGCTGCCTCCAATGCCTCCTGAATCTGGGATTCTTCTGTTACGCGTATGCCATGTGCACCGTAGCATTCTGCAAATTTTACAAAATCAGGTACATATGGCGGGCATGCCTCGTTCGGCCCCTTGCATGTAGCAGAACAGCCCTTCTGCCTGCGCAGGCACGTGCCCGCATAACGCTTTCCGTAAAACAGCTGCTGCATCTGGCGCACCATTCCAAGATAATAATTGTTAAATAAGCAGATTGTCACCGGCGCTTTTTGTACTATCGCTGTCGCCATTTCCTGCATATTCATCTGAAATCCGCCGTCTCCTGTAATACAGATTACATGCTTATACGGCTGGCCGATTTTGGCCCCGATCGCTGCCGGAAGGCCGAATCCCATAGACCCGAGCCCGCCGGACGTAATCAGCTGCCTGCGTCCGCCCAGCTCCAGATACTGTGTCGCCCACATCTGATGCTGGCCTACGTCGGTGACTATAACCGCCTCCTTGTACATCTTATTTATATGCTCCATAATCATCTGAGGCGTCATGCCGCGGTCTCTGCGCATTTCAAGCGGGTGCTCGCTGTCCCAGCCTTTGATTTTTTCCCGCCATTTTAACGTATCCTGCTCTTCCGCCCACTCGCACAATTTTTCGAGGGCAGGCTTTGCATCTGCCACAATCGGGACATCTACTACTACATTTCTGGAAATTGCTGCCGTATCCACATCAATATGAATAATCTTTGCACGAGGTGCAAATTCATTCAGATCACCTGTAATACGGTCATTAAACCGCGTGCCGATGGAAAACAGCACATCACATTCACTGACAGCGATATTGCAGGCATATTTTCCATGCATGCCGGAATTGCCCAGATACAGCGGATGGCTGGTCGGGATCGCCCCTTTGCCCATAATCGTTGTAACAAGCGGGATCTGCGTGCGTTCCACAAATTTTAACAGCTCATCATTTGCATGTCCGATATGAATGCCGCCCCCTGCCAGGATCAGCGGACGTTTGGCTGATTTTAACAGGCGGTATGCCTTTTTCAGCTGCCCGATATGGACACTCTCATTCGGCTTGTAGCCGCGTATGCTTACCTCTTTTGGATATTCACTGTCGCCAGACTGCACCTGGATATCTTTCGGAATATCGATCAGCACCGGCCCCGGCTTTCCAGTCCGTGCGATATGAAAGGCCATCTTTAAGATTCTGCCCAGATCCTTTCTGTCCTGTACGGTGACACCATATTTGGTGACAGAACGGGTCATTCCTACGATGTCAACCTCTTGGAAAGCATCGTTTCCAATCAGGCTCAGCGGAACCTGCCCGGTAAAACATACCAGCGGAATGCTGTCGTAATGTGCATCCGCAAGCCCGGTAATAAGATTGGTCGCGCCAGGGCCGCTGGTAACAAGGCAGACACCGACCTTCCCTGTTGCCTTTGCATACCCTTCCGCCTCAAAAATCAGGCCCTGTTCGTGTCTTGGCAGGACGACCTGGATATCCTCCTGTTTATATAATTCATCAAATATATCCGTAACCATCCCGCCCGGATATCCAAATATCGTATCCACGCCTTCTTCACGCAGCGCTTTGACAAATAACTTTCTTCCTGTTATATCCATGGTTTCCTCCCTTTTCCTTATTTTAATTTACAGCCCGATTTCTTCTTTATTCCACAAAAACCTGCCTATTCTGCATATGTTACCCTCTTTTTATGCAGCCGCTTCTATTTCCGCCTCTTATATCTGCGATAATGATAAATAAGATCAAAATACGTCTGTTCTTCGCTTTCCGCCACAAGCTCCCACTCCGGCTGCGCCTCCAGATCCGGCAGGTATGCATCCGCCTCATATGCAAAATCTATCTTTGTAATGTATGCCGTATCACAGTCATCCAACAGCTGCCGGTATATGCTTTCCCCGCCTATGACAAATATATCATCCGTCTTATACTGTCTGCATTGTTCATACAGCTCCTCCAGAGAATGCACGACAACTGCGCCACGCGCCTGATAATTGCTGTCATGTGACAGCACGATATTGACACGTTCCTGCAGAATGCCTCCCGGCAGGCTCTCCCTTGTCTTCCTGCCCATGACTACAACCCTGCCCGTCGTAAGCTCACGGAAATACTGCAGGTCATCAGGAATGCGTACCAGAAGCTGCTGATTACAGCCGATTCCCCAGTTTTCATCCGCGGATGCAATTAACTTCATAAAAATTTCCTTTCATTATATCCAATATTTAATAACCATATTATTCTCTCAGGGCTCCTCCATTGTTTTCCGAACATACAGCGTATATTATTATTCTCAAATTTATCTGCTTTCGGCCTCTTCCATGAATCTTCCGATTTCATACCGCATAATTTTTCTCAAATAATTACCTTTTTTCAGCCTCTTCATGAATCTTCCGATTTCATAACTGTATGTTTTTTTCTCAAATAATTACCTTTTTTCGGCCTCTTCATGAATCTTCCGATTTTATACCGTATAATTTTTTCTCAAATTTATCTGCTTTCGGCCTCCTCAATAGCCCTGCCGATATCATGCCGCATATATTTATTCTCAAATTTTACCCATTCTGTCGCTTCATATGCCTTTTTGCGCGCCTGTTTTAAATCTTCTCCTTTGGCTGTTATGCCAAGCACCCTGCCGCCGTTTGTCACAATCTGCCCATCCTTTTGGGCAGTGCCTGCATGGAAACAGAAATATTCCTCGCTGCCGTCAAAAGCCTCCAGCCCATCGATCGCAAATCCCTTTTCATAAGACACCGGATAACCGTCTGAAGCCAGTACGACACAGACCGCCGCATTATTTTCAAATAACAGGTCAATCTGATCCAGCCTGCCGTCCACACATGCCTCCATAACATCTATAATATCATTTTTCATACGAGGCAGCACTACCTGTGCCTCCGGATCGCCAAAACGCGCATTGTATTCCAGCACCTTCGGCCCATCCTCTGTCAGCATCAGGCCAAAAAAGATCACGCCGACATAAGGCCTGCCTTCAGCCGCCATTGCATCTACCGTCGGCTGATAAATATGCTTTCTGCAGAACTCGTCCACTTCCGGTGTATAGAACGGGCTCGGCGAAAACGTACCCATGCCGCCGGTATTTAAGCCCTTGTCACCATCCTCGGCCCGCTTATGATCCTGCGCCGAACTCATAATCTTAATCGTCTTTCCGTCTACAAAGGATAATACAGACACCTCGCGGCCTGTCATAAACTCTTCTACAACCATCCTGCTGCCTGCCGCGCCAAATTTCTTATCTTCCATAATCTCCTTGACGCCCGCTTTTGCTTCCTCCAGCGTACTACAGATCAATACACCCTTGCCGAGCGCCAGCCCGTCAGCCTTTAACACAATCGGCATTCTGGCTGTTTCAAGGTACTCCAGAGCTGCTTTTGGATCATCAAATGTCTCATACGCTGCAGTCGGTATGTTGTATTTTTTCATTAAATCTTTGGAAAACGCCTTAGAGCCTTCCAGAACAGCTGCATTTTTCCTAGGCCCGAAAACCTTCAGCCCCTGTGCTTCAAAGACATCTACAATACCGCCTGCCAGCGGATCATCCATTCCGATAATTGTAAAATCTACCGCATGCTCTTTTGCAAATGCCGCCAGAGCGTCAAACTCCATCGCTCCGATCGGGACACACTCTGCAATCTGTCCGATTCCGGCATTTCCAGGTGCACAGTAAATCTTATCTACTCTTTTGCTTTTCGCGGCGCTTGCTGCAATCGCATGTTCACGTCCGCCGCCGCCTACGATCAATATTTTCATAATCTATCTCCTTCCGGCAATTTTCTATTCCTGCTTAATTTAATGATTCGTTTATATGCACCCTGCCGTCTGAAACCGTCACCCTGCCGCCTGCGATCCAGTCGATCGCCTGCGGCAGGATCTTCCATTCCGCTTCTTCCATCACACGCTGCTGGAGTATCTGCGGTGTATCATCCTGCATGACTGGAACTGCTTTTTGGATAATAATCGGCCCCGTATCCGTACCCTCATCTACAAAATGAACCGTAGCGCCCGTCACCTTTACGCCTCTGGCAAGCACAGCCTCATGTACCTTCAGTCCATAATAACCATCACCGCAGAAGGACGGAATCAAAGACGGGTGGATATTGATCATTTTATTTTTATACTTTTGAATCAAAACCTCAGGCAGAATGACCAGATACCCCGCCAGAACGACCAGATCGATCTGTTCCTGCTCTAATATATTTACAAGTGCCAGTCCAAAAGCCTTCCTGCTTTCATACTCTTTTGGAGAAATACAGCAGTTTCTTATGCCATGTTCCTTTGCCCGCTCCAGTGCATACGCATCTTTTTTATTGCTGATGACTACTGCAATCTGTGCATTGCGGATGATACCGCCGTCAATGGCATCTATTACCGCCTGCAGGTTTGTCCCGCCTCCAGATACCATAACTGCAAGTCTTAACATATCTATTATCCTTTCTCTTTTCGCAAACACTTCCAAATGTTAAACCAGCATAATACCCTTTTCTCCGTCGTCAATTTCACCGATCACAAAGGCTGCTTCGCCTGCTGCCTGTGCCGTCTTGACCGCCTGATCTGCATCCGCCGGATCAAGCGCAAGCACCATGCCGATTCCCATATTGTAAGTGTTGTACATCACCTTTTCTTCCACGCTGCCCGCCGCTGCAATCATCCGAAAGATCGCAGGCACTTCATAGCTGTCTTTTTTAATTCTGGCACATACGCCCTCCGGCAGCATGCGCGGTACGTTTTCATAAAATCCACCGCCTGTAATATGGCTGCATGCCTTTACGAGAATGCCTGCCTCCTTGAGGCTCCTTAATGCCTTTACATATATTTTCGTCGGCGTAAGCAGTGACTCCCCAAGCGTTGCACCAAGCTCATCATGATATACATCCAGCGTATCTTTATCCATATCAAACACTTTGCGCACAAGCGAAAATCCGTTGGAATGCACCCCGGATGAAGCCAGTCCGACCAGTACATCGCCCTTTTTCAGCCCTGCTCCGGTAATAATATCTTTTTCATCGACAATACCGACTGCAAAGCCTGCCAAATCATATTCATCCAGAGGGTAAAAGCCCGGCATCTCAGCTGTCTCACCGCCGATCAATGCCGCATTGGACTGCCTGCATCCTTCCGCCACGCCGCTTACGATCTGCGCTATCTTTTCTGGATAATTTTTGCCGCATGCAATATAATCAAGGAAAAACAGCGGCTCCCCGCCTGCACATGCAATATCGTTGACACACATTGCCACACAGTCAATGCCGACCGTATCATGCTTGTCCAAAAGAAATGCCAGCTTTAATTTTGTCCCGACACCGTCTGTACCAGAAACAAGCGTCGGCTTTTCCATATTTTTAAAGGCTCCCATCGAAAACGCCCCGGAAAAACCGCCCAGATTTGTCAATACCTCTGGACGCATAGTACCCTGCACATGTTTTTTGATCAGTTCTACAGACTTATAACCAGCTTCAATATCAACTCCAGCATTTTTGTAATCCATCTTTTACCCTCCTGATTTATGTACTATTTCTATTCCGCTGCCACTCAGCCTTTTTGATCTGTGCCTGCCCATCCTGCTGCACAGGCCGGACACTGCACCGGCTGAATAAAACCTCTTTGTCATAATGCCACATCTTTTCGAAAATTTCAAGCAAATCCTGCGCAATTATCCTTTATAGTGGTTGGTGTTTTGGATTTAATTCTATTTTGTATGTGCGAAAGCAGGTTATACCAGCAGAAACGGCTATACTTGAAGTTAACGGCAAAAAATGATATGATAAAGCTATCAATATAGAAAGGATAACATATGGGAGATGTATATGATGCAGCGTTTCGGACAATCCTAAATGACTGCAGAAAATTGATCATACCAGTAATTAATGAAATTTTTGGCGAACATTACACGGGAGAAGAAGAGATTCGTTTTTTCCCTAATGAACACTTTTTAGATCAGCAGGATGCAGCTGACAAGAAACGGATAACTGACACCAATTTTCAGATTATTGGCAAAATCATTAAAAAATATCATCTTGAGTGTGAAAGCAGCTTACCAGATGGCAGAATCACAATCCGCCTTTTCGAGTACGATGCCCAGATAGCACTTGATGAGGGCGTAGTTACAAAAGAAACTCTGACAATAACCTTTCCTAATACGGCAGTGATGTATCTGCGGGCATATAAAAAGACTCCAGATAAAATGAAATATATAATCATAACGCCTGGCGGGATGGTACAATATGATATTCCAATTATGAGGGTGCAGTCATATTCACTAGATGAAATCTTTGAGAAACGCTTATTAATGCTTATTCCATTTTATATTTTCTCACATGAGAAAAAATTTTCGGAATATAATAACAATAAGCAGAAGCTGGAAAAACTAAAAACAGAGTATCAGATAATTTTAGAAAAACTTGATGAACTGGAAACGCAAGGTATTATTGGAGCATTTGACAAACAGACGATCATAGACCTTTCAAGTGATGTGATCAATGAAATCGCACGTAAGTATGAAAACGTGCAGAAAGGCATAGGTGCTATGATGAGAG
>CAJUHV010000090.1 GCA_910586445.1 uncultured Eubacterium sp. | reverse complement strand
TTAAATGATTTAGTAAAAGCATGTGAAGAAGAATTCGGCGTATCCGCAGCAGCAGGCGTTGTAGTAGCAGCTGCAGCAGGTGCTGGCGAAGCAGCAGAAGAAAAGACAGAGTTCGATGTAGAGCTGACAGAAGTTGGCCCGAACAAGGTTAAGGTTATCAAGGTAGTTCGTGAAGCTACAGGCCTTGGCTTAAAAGAAGCAAAAGAAGTAGTAGACAGCGCTCCAAAGATCGTAAAAGAGCAGGCTGACAAGGCTTCTGCAGAAGAGCTGAAAGCTAAGCTTGAAGCTGAAGGTGCTAAAGTAACATTAAAATAAATATGCACGGATTGAGGGCGGGGATATTCCATGACAGGATGTCCCCGCTTTAATTATGGGCTTAGCCTGTCCAGTGCATCGAAGTTTTTCTCAATCGAAAAATGGAGATGTGCTGGACAATAAACCATTCGCTATGCGGGTGCGCATCGGTTATTATACAACAAAAATCACCTTTCCGTTATAATATAGTTGTTCAGGCTATCTTATAAGAAAGGAAAGGTGATTTTGGCAAAAGAAAGTTCTCGCAGTGTACGTTCGATTGTTCTGGCTAGGGGTATGAAAAAGGGAGCTATTCTTTGAAAATAGTTCCCTTTATGTATCTATCAGAATAAATATAGATGCGAACTGTTAAATTGCTTGAAAAACTGTTTCATTAAAGAAATATAAATTTAAAACGTGAAATCCACTGAAGTAATTGTAATTGGATCAGAAGAGGCATTTGTTATGCCGGCATAGTAGTAGGCTGTGGAATCTGCTATTGCTGTTATGGCACCACCCCCTAGCTGCTGCTCTGGTGCCTTTTTCCCAAACATTCGCATATGCTGTAGAGCGCTCACTTGATTTCATAAATTGATACTCAATGGCTGCGCTTCTATTTAAAGAATACGAAAATTTCATTGATGTATGAGCTGTAACATAAAATGCGGCTGGTCCTGGCATTCGAAAATTTGCATACCATCCATTGCTCAACGTAATATTAGGGGACCAATGATATCTTGTATTTTGTATTCGTGAGGTAATTCCTTCTTCAACGACGTCCCCATTTTCGTTATATACAGTGTAAAAAAGATCTTCGACATTATGTTCCATATCTGCTGCATTTGCAGTTGCTGCCATCCCCAGCATAAGTGCTAATGATAAAATAACAGCTATAATTTTGTTTGCTTTTTTCATGTTCATTCCTCCTTACATTATAAGTACGGATTCAATGCCGTCTGCTTGCAGACTTTAAAAATTTTTTTGATCTGGGCCTGCCAAGAAAAATGTCTTGACAGGCAGGGGGGACTTGTGCTATCATATACGTTGCACCTATTGTGCGAAATGGCTTTTTTGCGCTTTTTTACAGATGCACAACATATTGTAGGAAGGTAAAAGCAGATAGCTGGATATGCTTTTTTGTCAAAATAAAGAACGAGAGGTGAAACGTCATATGGAGAAGAACAGAATACGTCCGGTAAATACTGGCAGAAGTATACGTATGAGTTACTCGAGACAAAAAGAGGTTCTGGAAATGCCGAATCTGATTGAAGTCCAAAAAGACTCTTATCAGTGGTTTCTTAAAGAAGGACTTAAAGAAGTGTTTGCAGACATCTCTCCGATTTCGGATTATAGCGGTCATCTGAGTCTGGATTTCATTGATTTTACATTATGCGAGGATGACGTGAAATATACGATTCCTGAATGCAAGGAACGGGATGCGACTTATGCGGCTCCTTTAAAAGTTAAAGTCAGATTGTATAATAAAGAAAATGGCGAAATTAACGACCATGAGATTTTCATGGGTGATCTGCCGTTGATGACAGAGACTGGTACGTTTGTAATAAATGGCGCAGAGCGTGTCATCGTAAGCCAGTTAGTGCGTTCGCCGGGTATTTACTATGCGATTTCTCATGATAAAGTCGGCAAGACTTTATACTCCTGTACTGTTATTCCAAACCGTGGTGCATGGCTGGAATATGAGACAGACTCCAATGACGTATTTTATGTCCGTGTAGACAGGACAAGAAAGGTTCCGATCACAGTTTTGGTCCGTGCGCTGGGCGTAGGGACAAATCAGGAAATTTTAGATTTATTTGGCGAAGAGCCGAAAATTGTTGCTAGTTTTGGTAAGGACGTTGCTACGAATTACGAGCAGGGTCTTTTAGAATTATATAAAAAAATCCGTCCGGGTGAGCCTCTGACTGTGGATAGTGCGGAGAGCCTGATCACAGCCATGTTTTTTGATCCAAGAAGATACGATCTGGCAAAGGTAGGGCGGTACAAATTCAATAAAAAGCTGCACTTTAAAAACCGTCTGAAAGGGCAGACGCTTGCAGAAGAAATCTCGTTCCCAGATCCTGAGACCGGAGAGGTGATTGAGCTGCAGCCGGGTACGGTTTTGTCACGCGAAGCAGCAGAAAAGATCCAGAATGCGGCAGTGCCGTATGTATGGATACAGTCAGAAGAGCGTAATGTAAAGGTGCTGTCTTCTTTGATGGTGGATTTTAGCGTGTGGTGCCCGGAAATAGATAAAGAAGAAGTGGGCATTCGTGAGCTGGTGTATTATCCGGCGTTAAAACGTGTGCTGGAAGAAAATGAAGGGGCGGATATCGAAGAGTTAAAAACAGCAGTCCGCAAAAATTTAAACCTCCTGATTCCGAAGCATATTACAAAGGAAGATATATTTGCTTCTATTAATTATAATATGCATCTGGAATGGGGTGCAGGCAACGACGACGACATCGATCATCTGGGCAACCGCCGTATCCGCGCGGTCGGAGAGCTGCTGCAGAATCAGTACCGTATCGGACTGTCCCGTCTGGAGAGGGTAGTCAGGGAGCGTATGACGACACAGGATCTGGAAGGAATTTCCCCGCAGAGCCTGATTAATATAAAGCCGGTAACAGCGGCAGTCAAAGAATTCTTTGGTTCTTCACAGCTGTCACAGTTTATGGATCAGAATAATCCGTTGGGCGAGCTGACGCATAAAAGGCGTCTGTCTGCATTAGGCCCGGGCGGGCTGTCCAGAGACCGTGCCGGATTTGAGGTGCGTGACGTGCACTATTCCCATTACGGAAGAATGTGCCCGATCGAGACGCCGGAAGGTCCAAACATTGGATTGATCAACTCCCTGGCCTGTTATGCGAGAATCAATGAGTATGGCTTTGTAGAAGCGCCATACCGTAAAATAGATAAGGCAGATCCAAAAAATCCGCGCGTTACGGATGATGTTGTTTATATGACGGCAGATGAAGAAGATAACTATCATGTAGCGCAGGCGAATGAAAAATTAGATAAGGAAGGGCATTTTGTCCGTAATTCTGTATCCGGCCGTTATCTGGAGGAGACACAGGAATATGATAAAACGATGTTTGATTATATGGACGTGTCTCCGAAAATGGTGTTTTCTGTTGCTACGGCATTGATTCCGTTCCTGCAGAATGACGACGCCAACCGTGCGCTTATGGGGTCAAACATGCAGCGTCAGGCAGTGCCGCTTCTGACAACAGAAGCGCCGGTTGTAGGTACAGGTATGGAGCCGAAGGCAGCGGTCGATTCTGGTGTCTGTGTAGTTGCCAGAAAGCCAGGTACAGTCGAGAGTTCTGTATCTAATGAAATCAGGATTAAAAATGATGACGGTACTACGAGCACGTATCGGCTGTCAAAATTTACCCGAAGCAATCAGAGCAACTGCTACAATCAGAGGCCGATTGTGTTTAAGGGAGAGCATGTAGAGGTAAACGAAGTCATAGCTGACGGGCCGTCCACTTCGCAGGGCGAGCTGGCGCTTGGCAAAAATCCGCTGATCGGATTTATGACATGGGAAGGCTATAACTACGAGGACGCAGTATTATTAAGTGAACGATTAGTGCAGGATGATGTGTACACATCGATCCACATTGAAGAATATGAAGCAGAAGCCCGTGATACAAAGCTCGGGCCGGAAGAAATCACAAGGGATGTGCCGGGTGTCGGTGATGATGCATTAAAAGATCTGGACGAAAGAGGCATCATTCGTATCGGGGCAGAAGTCCGCGCCGGAGATATTCTGGTTGGAAAAGTAACTCCAAAGGGAGAGACAGAGCTGACAGCAGAAGAGAGGCTGCTGCGTGCGATTTTTGGTGAAAAAGCAAGAGAAGTAAGGGATACTTCTTTAAAAGTGCCTCATGGTGAATATGGTATTGTCGTAGATGCCAAGGTATTTACGAGGGATAACGGAGATGAGCTGTCTCCGGGCGTGAATCAGGCGGTGCGCATTTATATCGCTCAGAAGAGAAAGATTTCTGTAGGTGACAAGATGGCAGGCCGTCATGGAAATAAGGGTGTGGTTTCCCGTGTACTGCCGGTAGAAGACATGCCGTTTCTGCCAAATGGCCGTCCGCTGGACATTGTGCTGAATCCGCTGGGCGTGCCTTCCCGAATGAATATCGGACAGGTGTTGGAGATCCACTTGAGCTTAGCAGCGAAAGCATTGGGATTTAATATAGAAACGCCGGTGTTTGACGGCGCGAAGGAGCTGGATATACAGGATACGCTGGAGCTTGCCAATGACTATGTAAATATGGAATGGGAAGAATTCGAAGCCAAGTATCAGGAAGAGCTGCGGCCGGATGTGATGCGGTATTTATCTGACCACAGGGATCACAGGGAACTGTGGAAAGGGGTGCCGATTTCCAGGGACGGCAAGGTAAGGCTGCGCGATGGGCGTACAGGTGAGTATTTTGACTCTCCAGTAACGATCGGGCACATGCATTACCTCAAGCTGCATCATCTGGTTGATGATAAGATTCACGCCCGTTCGACCGGCCCGTATTCTCTCGTTACGCAGCAGCCTTTAGGCGGTAAGGCGCAGTTTGGCGGACAGCGTTTTGGAGAGATGGAGGTATGGGCTTTGGAGGCATACGGCGCGTCCTATACGCTGCAGGAAATACTGACGGTAAAATCGGATGACGTAGTAGGCCGTGTAAAGACATATGAAGCTATTATTAAGGGAGAAAATATCCCGGAACCTGGTATTCCAGAGTCGTTTAAGGTGCTGTTAAAAGAACTGCAGTCACTGGCGCTTGATGTCAGGGTATTGGATGAATACCGCAACGAAGTGCAGCTGATGGAAACCAGTGAATATGGTAATACAGATTTGAATTCTATTATTTCAGGAGACAAGGATTTTGCATTTGAAAGCAATGAATCTTTCAGCAAAATGGGATTTTCCAAGAAAGAATTTGATGCTGAGAGTGAGGAACTTGTGGACGCAGAAGATGATGAGCCGGAAGAGGATGAAGATGATTCCATTTTTGTGGATGATTTTGATGATGACGGCTCAGATATGGAATAGAAGGGAGCGCCATATATGTCAGAAATAATGAATGAAGAAACCAATCAGCCAATTCAGTTTGATGCGATCCAGATTGGTCTGGCCTCGCCGGAAAAAATCAGGGAATGGTCCAAGGGAGAAGTAAAAAAACCTGAGACGATCAATTATCGTACTTTAAAGCCGGAAAAAGACGGTCTGTATTGTGAAAAGATCTTTGGGCCGAGCAAGGACTGGGAATGTCACTGTGGAAAATATAAAAAGATACGTTATAAAGGCGTGGTCTGTGACCGCTGCGGTGTAGAAATTACAAAAGCAAGCGTGCGCAGGGAGCGCATGGGGCATATTGAGTTGGCAGCCCCGGTTTCCCATATCTGGTATTTTAAAGGAATACCAAGCCGTATGGGACTGATCCTCGACCTGTCGCCTAGGACATTGGAAAAGGTATTGTATTTTGCTTCTTATATCGTGTTAGATCCGGGTACGACAGAGCTGAGCTATAAACAGGTATTATCTGAAAGCGAGTATCAGGAGGCCAGAGAAAAATACGGCAGCGCGTTTCGTACAGGCATGGGGGCAGAATCGATTTTAGAGCTGCTGCAGGCAATTGATTTAGAGAAAGATTCTATTTCATTAAAGGCAGCGTTAAAAGACGCTACCGGGCAGAAGCGTGCCAGAATTATTAAGAGATTAGAAGTCGTAGATGCATTTTATGAATCGGGAAATAAACCGGAATGGATGATTATGACAGTGATCCCTGTCCTTCCGCCAGACCTGCGCCCGATGGTACAGCTGGACGGCGGACGATTTGCAACGTCTGACTTAAATGACCTGTACCGAAGAATTATAAACCGCAACAACCGTTTAAGAAGGCTGCTTGAGCTGGGAGCGCCGGATATTATTGTCCGCAACGAAAAGCGTATGCTGCAGGAGGCGGTCGATGCGCTGATTGATAATGGCAGAAGAGGGCGTCCGGTTACAGGGCCTGGCAACCGTGCACTGAAATCTTTGTCTGATATGTTAAAAGGAAAAGGCGGACGTTTCCGGCAGAACCTGCTTGGAAAACGTGTGGATTATTCCGGGCGGTCTGTTATCGTAGTAGGGCCGGAGCTTAAAATATATCAGTGCGGGCTTCCAAAGGAAATGGCGATTGAGCTGTTTAAGCCGTTTGTAATGAAAGAACTTGTATCAAACGGCACCGCGCACAATATTAAAAGTGCAAAGAAAATGGTAGAGCGCTTACAGACCGAGGTATGGGACGTTCTGGAAGAAGTTATCAAAGAACATCCGGTTATGTTAAACCGTGCGCCTACGCTGCATCGTCTCGGCATTCAGGCTTTTGAGCCGATCTTAGTAGAGGGTAAGGCGATTAAGCTGCACCCGCTGGTATGTACCGCATACAATGCAGACTTTGACGGCGACCAGATGGCTGCGCATCTTCCATTATCACAGGAAGCGCAGGCAGAATGCCGGTTTATGCTGCTGTCGCCGAATAACCTGTTAAAACCTTCAGACGGCGGGCCGGTGGCAGTGCCGTCGCAGGATATGGTGCTTGGTATTTATTATCTGACACAGGAACGTCCTGGCTCTCTGGGAGAAGGATGTTTTTATAAAAATGTAAACGAAGCGATACTGGCTTATGAAAATCAGGCATGTACGCTGCACAGCCGCATCCATGTGCGTGTGCGCAAAAAAATGGCGGACGGCACCGTAAAAAGCGGAATTATTGAGTCTACGTTAGGAAGATTTATATTTAACGAGATTATCCCGCAGGATCTGGGCTTTATTGACCGCAGCCTCCCGGAAAATGAGATGCTTTTGGAAGTGGATTTCCATGTGGCGAAAAAGCAGCTAAAACAGATTCTGGAAAAGGTCATCAATGTGCATGGTGCAACAAAGACCGCAGAAGTGCTGGATGATATCAAATCCATGGGATATAAATATTCTACAAGGGCTGCCATGACCGTATCGATTTCAGATATGACCGTGCCGCCTCAGAAGCCGGAGCTGATCAATGCTGCGCAGGATACGGTGGACAGAATTACAAAGCAGTACAAGCGAGGGCTTATTACAGAGGAAGAGCGTTATAAAGAAGTCGTAGAAGTATGGAAGGAAACCGATGATGAGCTGACACGCGCGCTGCTGTCAGGACTAGATAAATACAACAATATTTTCATGATGGCGGATTCCGGGGCGCGTGGTTCTGACAAACAGATCAAGCAGCTTGCAGGCATGCGCGGGCTGATGGCAGATACAACCGGAAGGACAATCGAGATGCCGATCAAGTCCAATTTCCGTGAGGGACTGGACGTATTGGAGTATTTCATGTCTGCGCATGGAGCCAGAAAAGGTATGTCGGATACAGCACTGCGTACGGCAGACTCTGGTTATCTGACCAGACGTCTGGTAGACGTATCGCAGGATCTGATCGTACGTGAATCGGACTGTAATGAAGGAAAAGACAGAGAGATTCCGGGCATGGTCGTAACTGCATTTATGGACGGCAAGGAAGAAATCGAAAGCCTGCAGGAAAGGCTTACCGGACGGTTCTCCTGCGAGACGATCTGTGATAAGGACGGCAATGTGCTGGTAAAGGAAAATCATATGATTACGCCGAGGCGTGCAGCCAAAATTATGAGCATAGGTGTAGATGAAAACGGAGAGCCGATTTCAAAGGTAAAAATCCGTACGATCCTGACCTGCCGCTCACATGTCGGTGTCTGTGCAAAATGCTACGGTACCAATATGGCTACCGGACAGTCCGTGCAGGTCGGTGAAGCAATCGGCATTATTGCCGCACAGTCCATTGGTGAGCCGGGTACGCAGCTTACGATGCGTACATTCCACTCAGGCGGCGTTGCCGGTGACGACATCACACAGGGTCTTCCTCGTGTAGAGGAATTGTTTGAGGCCAGAAAGCCGAAAGGACTTGCAATTATTACGGAATTCGGCGGAGTAGCCACGATTAAGGATACAAAGAAAAAACGTGAGATCATTGTAACAAATCAGGAATCCGGCGAGACCAAAACCTACCTGATTCCATACGGATCACGTATCAAGGTTATGGACGGTGCACTGCTTGAAGCAGGTGATGAGCTGACAGAAGGTTCGGTAAATCCGCATGATATTTTGAAGATCAAAGGTGTGCGTGCCGTTCAGGACTACCTGCTGCGTGAGGTGCAGCGTGTATACCGCCTGCAGGGTGTGGAAATCAACGATAAGCATATTGAGGTGATTGTCCGCCAGATGCTCAAAAAGATTCGTATTGAAAATAATGGAGATTCTGATTTCCTGCCGGGTACACTGGTAGATAATCTGGACTTCGACGATGCAAATGAACGGCTGGAAAAAGAAGAATTAGAGCCTGCAGAAGGCGTTCAGGTTCTTCTCGGTATTACGAAAGCTTCGCTGGCTACAAATTCCTTCCTGTCAGCAGCTTCTTTCCAGGAGACGACCAAGGTGCTGACAGAAGCAGCCATTAAGGGAAAGATCGATCCGCTGATCGGATTAAAGGAAAATGTAATCCTGGGTAAGCTGATTCCAGCAGGAACAGGCATGAAACTGTACCGCAGCATCAAGCTGGATTCGGATCTGAATGAAGAGGAAGAATTATTCGGCGAGGAAGAGTTTTCTGATTTTGAAGAAGGCGCAGGTGCTGCAAAAGGCACAGATCTGTCTGACGGGGATATGGAAGACGATGATCTGATGGATGAAGGCGATGAGGCGGATATGGAGGACGAAGAAGGCCTGTATGAAGAGGGTGCCTGCGATGAAGAATATGGCACGCCGCAGGATGATCCACAGGCAGACGGCCTCGGATATCATGAGACAGCAGGCTTGAGGGATTCTTATGCGCAGCCTGCAGCCAGAAACAGATATTCGGACGATCTGACAGCAGGAGCCGGACTTGAAGAAAGCGGGGCGAAAAGGCCGGATAATGAAAAGTTAGCAGTGATTGATTAATAATTTAAGCTTACAATGTATACAATGAAAATACCATCTAAAATAATAAGATTTTAGATGGTATTTTTTTCTAAAATTTGGGAAAAATATCAGATAAACAGTGCAATATGCCAAAATGCGCTGAAAATGAGAAATCTTCCTTGACTTTCTGGAAAACTCTATATATAATATTCTAGCGTGTATAGGTTTATACCGTTGGTGTATTGTATAATTTCATACACATCATATAAAATACAGGAGGTGAAAATAATGCCAACATTTAACCAGTTAGTAAGAAAAGGAAGAAAAACAGCTGTAAAGAAGTCTACAGCACCGGCACTTCAGAAAGGTTACAATTCCCTGCAGAAGAAGGCAACAGATACAGCTTCTCCACAGAAGCGTGGTGTTTGTACTGCTGTTAAGACAGCAACTCCTAAGAAACCTAACTCAGCGCTTAGAAAGATTGCCAGAGTACGTCTTTCTAATGGAATCGAAGTAACAAGCTATATTCCGGGCGAAGGCCATAACTTACAGGAGCATAGCGTTGTTCTGATCCGAGGCGGCAGGGTAAAGGATTTACCTGGTACAAGATACCACATTATCAGAGGTACACTTGATACGGCAGGTGTTGCTAACAGACGTCAGGCGCGTTCTAAGTATGGCGCTAAGAGGCCGAAAGACGCTAAAAAATAAGATCGGAAAGTCCCTGCCTAAAAGGCAGAAATCAAAGATCATATTAAAATATTATTTTAGCGGAGCAATGGAACGAAGGTTTCAGTGCGCATCTGATCATATCAAAGCGGCACTTTAGTTGACCAGATCAACTTGAAGTGACTCAAGGTATCTCAAGCGCTGGACAGATTTTGTATAACCATACGGATCTGTAAAAGTGCTGATAGGGTGAAAAACTCAGAACTCAGATAGAGGTTAGTGTTGGAATTATTTGTGCAGGGCTTATAAGCGCTGCAGCAGCCGTTTATATATAAATATTTCAGCACGTAACACAACATGTGAGTACCGTTGAATTAATCGGAATTATGCATCTGTCTGGAGGCAGCTTAAATGCAGCCGGACGGCGAAAAATGATTAAGGAGGGAAGTATCGTGCCACGTAAAGGACATACTCAGAAAAGAGAAGTATTAGCTGATCCAATTTACAACAATACAGTCGTTACCAAGCTTATTAACAATATCATGTTGGATGGCAAGAAAGGTATCGCACAAAAGATTGTATATCATGCATTTGACAGGGTAGCAGAAAAGACAGACCGTCCTGCGCTGGAAGTGTTTGAAGATGCAATGAACAATATTATGCCTGTGCTTGAAGTAAAAGCAAGACGTATCGGCGGCGCTACCTATCAGGTGCCGATCGAAGTACGGCCTGACCGCCGTCAGGCACTGGCTCTTCGCTGGCTGACCATGTTTTCACGCAAGCGTTCAGAAAAGACAATGGAAGAGCGTCTGGCAAACGAAATCATGGATGCGGCAAACAGTACGGGAGCATCTGTTAAGCGTAAAGAAGATATGCACAAAATGGCAGAAGCAAACAAGGCATTTGCCCATTACCGTTTCTAGTGTGCATTTTGCATTATAATTTACCCTGATCGATCTCAGGGAAGCGTCATGCCGCGCTGATTCTGCGTGCATATGGCGTATAGAAGGTTTAGGAGGAAAAAATCTTGGCTGGAAGAGAATATCCATTAGAGAGAACCAGAAATATCGGTATTATGGCTCATATCGATGCAGGCAAGACCACATTGACAGAGCGTATTTTATACTATACCGGTATTAACTATAAGATTGGTGATACTCATGAAGGTACTGCCACGATGGACTGGATGGAACAGGAGCAGGAGAGGGGTATCACAATTACTTCAGCCGCTACAACATGTCACTGGACCCTGGAAGACCATACAAAAGTAAAGCAGGGTGCTTTGGAACATCGTATCAATATCATTGATACTCCGGGACACGTTGACTTTACAGTTGAAGTTGAGCGTTCGCTGCGTGTATTGGACGGCGCGGTAGGCGTATTCTGTGCAAAAGGCGGCGTAGAGCCTCAGTCAGAAAATGTATGGCGTCAGGCAGATACCTATAATGTACCGAGAATGGCATTTATTAACAAAATGGACATCCTTGGTGCTGATTTCTACGGTGCTGTTAAACAGATCCGTACGAGATTAGGCAAAAACGCAATTATTTTACAGCTTCCGATTGGAAAAGAAGATGAATTCCAGGGAATTATCGATCTGTTTGAAATGGAAGCATATATATACAATGATGATAAGGGAGATGACATCTCCATAACTGCAATACCTGATGATATGAAAGATCAGGCAGAAGAATACCGTACAGAACTGATCGAAAAAATCTGTGAATTAGATGATGATCTGATGATGCAGTATCTGGAAGGTGAAGAACCATCTGTAGAGGACTTAAAGAAAGTACTGCGCAGGGCTACCTGTGAATGTACTGCAGTGCCTGTATGCTGTGGTTCTGCATACCGCAACAAGGGTGTACAGAAGCTGCTTGATGCAGTATTGGAATACATGCCAGCACCAACAGATGTAGCATCAATCAAAGGTGTTGACTTAGAAGGAAATGAAGTAGAGAGACATTCTTCAGATGAAGAGCCGTTCTCTGCACTTGCATTTAAAATCATGACTGACCCATTTGTCGGCAAGCTTGCATTTATCCGTGTATACTCAGGTATATTAAAATCCGGTTCTTATGTGCTGAACGCGACAAAAGATAAAAAAGAACGCGTAGGCCGCCTGCTGCAGATGCATGCCAATAAGAGGGCAGAGCTGGATAAGGTATATTCTGGTGATATTGCGGCCGCAGTCGGATTCAAGCTGACAACGACAGGTGATACAATCTGTGATGACCAGCATCCGGTAATTCTGGAATCCATGGAATTTCCAGAGCCTGTTATCGAGCTTGCGATCGAGCCTAAGACAAAAGCAGGCCAGGGCAAGATGGGGGAAGCTCTTGCAAAACTGGCAGAAGAAGATCCTACATTCCGTGCGCATACAGACCACGAAACAGGCCAGACAATCATAGCCGGCATGGGCGAGCTGCATCTGGAGATTATTGTAGACCGTCTGCTGCGTGAGTTCAAGGTAGAAGCAAACGTAGGTGCACCGCAGGTTGCTTACAAAGAAACATTTACGAAATCGGTTGACCAGGAATACAAATACGCAAAACAGTCCGGTGGACGTGGACAATACGGACATTGTAAAGTCCGCTTTGAGCCGATGGATGCAAACGGTGAAGAAGTATTTAAATTCGAATCCGAGGTTGTCGGCGGTTCTATTCCAAAGGAATACATCCCGGCAGTCGGAGAAGGTATCGAAGAAGCTTCAAAAGCAGGTATCCTTGCAGGTTTCCCGGTACTCGGCGTCAAAGCTGTTGTATACGATGGTTCCTACCATGAAGTCGATTCATCCGAAATGGCATTCCATATCGCTGGATCTATGTGTTTCAAAGAGGCAATGTCTAAGGCGGCTCCGGCGATCTTAGAGCCGATCATGAAAGTAGAAGTAACAATGCCGGAAGAGTACATGGGCGACGTAATCGGCGACTTAAATTCGCGCCGTGGACGCATTGAAGGCATGGACGATATCGGCGGCGGAAAGATTGTACGTGCATTTGTACCGCTGGCAGAGATGTTCGGATATTCTACAGATCTGCGTTCCAGAACACAGGGACGCGGCAACTACTCTATGTTCTTTGAGAAATATGAGCAGGTACCGAAGTCTGTACAGGAAAAGGTAATTTCTGCACAGGCGAAATAATTCGAGGTGCATGAGCGGCATCAGAATGCTGCGGCTGATAGGATGTATCCAGATCTTCTGGATATAGAAGGCGGTTTAGCCAGACAGTGATGCTGAATCAGCCGGCAGCTTCGAATAATATAAAATTTTGCTGAGAGACGATGAAATATATTAGGAATTACTTGAAAAATCAGGCAGTTTCGAATATAATACGAATTAGTCGATAATTTATATATCCCAAAGGGTATCATTTTTTAAGGAGGACGTTTTAAAATGGCAAAGGCTAAATTTGAAAGAACAAAACCACATTGTAA
>CAJUHV010000089.1 GCA_910586445.1 uncultured Eubacterium sp. | reverse complement strand
AAAACAGGCATAAAGCCGGTTTTTAGTGCGAAAAAATTCTGCCTTTCAGAGCTGAGTTCCGAAAGGCTTATAACGTCATGTATGTGTTTACGGAGCGATTCCAGTACGATCTCCCCAAGCACGCTGTCCCGGATGCTGTGCGTATAGCATGTTTTTTCATTTTTATGCGCTGCACACACATAATAAACATATTTTTTCCCGCCTGCCGGCACAGTCTTCCTTACCATTGCCGCACCGCACTCCCCGCATGACACCATCCCGGAAAAAAGTTCAACCGCACTGCTGCCCGGGCTTGTGCGCGTGTCCAGGGCAAGCACTTTCTGGACGGCTGCGAAGTCCTCTGCAGAAACCACAGCCTCATGCGCGCCCTTTACCACGGACCATTCCTCACGCGGCCTTGCCACGCGCCGCTTCACCTTATAGCTTGGCGTTGTGTTTTTCCACTGTTCCAGCACACCTGTATAAACAGGTTTTTTTAATATCCGCAATACTGCCGTGGCATTCCACACCGAACGCGCATTGACACGGAACGGCGTTGCAAACCGCATGCCCTGCTGTTTCTTGTATTCCATCGGCTGCAGTATGCCGTCCTTATTCAGCCGGTCCGCTATGTCTGCAGCACTGAAGCCTTCCAGTTTCCAGTGGAAAATATCACGCACCACGTCCGCCGCAAAGCCGTCTATCGCCAGCCGGTGCCTGTCTTCCGGATTTTTCACATAACCGTAGACAGCAAAAGGGGCAATAAAATCGCCGCGTTTCCTCTTTATTTCAAGCTGGCTGCGTATTTTAATGGAGCTGTCGCGGCAGTATGCCTCATTAATTAAGTTTTTAAATGGGATCATCAGTTCATCGGATTCCCTGCCGCCGTCCAGGCTGTCATAGTTGTCATTGACCGCTATGAAGCGTATGCCAAGGAAGGGGAATATTTTTTCAATATACTCCCCCGCATCCAGGTAATTCCTGCCAAACCGTGACAGGTCCTTTACCTCGATGCAGTCTATCTTCCCCGCCTTGACATCCGCCATCATTGCCTGGAACGCCGGGCGCTCGAAACTGGAGCCTGAAAAACCGTCGTCCACTGCCATGCCGCACTCGGAAAGCTCCGGGTGGCGGCTGAAATAATCACGGATCAGGTTTTTCTGGCCTGTGACGCTGTTGCTTTCCTCCTTGTCGCCGTCTTCATGCGAAAGGCGCACATATCCGCAGGCTCTCCACGTCCTTGTACTTTTTAAAGAATTATTTTCGATGTGTTCCATAGATATTCCTCCTGTCTGTGTAAGTGTCATAAAACCAGCAAAACACTTCACCAGCCAGGGGAAACGCTGTCTTTATCCTGTTAAGCGTATGTTAACATAACTTTCCCATGCTGTCCATAGTGTTCTTCATCTGAAAGGTATTTTTTATATACTGCAGATTCTTTCCTGTCAGCACTTTGACCGTATGTAGGAAAGCATCCTGTCCTCCAGTGTCACGTCTGTGTCCGCAAAGCCGACCTTGACCACGTAGTCGCCATGACGGTAACAATATGGGTTCCCGATCTGCCTTATAAAATCCAGGATGCGCTCCTTTTTGGGAAGCTCCGTATTGATATGGACATCCCGGATGTCTTTCAGTGTAGAGCGATCCACCGTTCCCGGATTTACAGCCTGCATCTTCTCAATGTCCGCTGTTGTAAGCATTTGTATAGCCATAGATTTCTGTACTCCTTTTCTTTGATTATTAAGGCATTTACTGCCTAAATTTTATTATCATTTCTCAAAGCATCCAGCCCGCTTACGGCTGATAAGCGCCATGATCCCGCCGGCAGGTGGTGGCAGCAAGCAAAATTGCCCAGGCCGTACCGGCGGCATCCCCCTTTTATCCTGCGGTACGGAAAATTTTATGGATCTTCTCCCAGCCTGTCATGGCGGTTCCGGCACTGCCAGTGCCGGTCACAGGCCCTGCGGGTTGTCGATCGTGCCTTTGACATCATCTTATATACATAAAAGGGCAGTTATAAACATATCTGTCCAAAGCCTTATTATGCAGGCAGTCGCCGCGCCCGTGCCTGGGCCGCTTGCCGTCTGTACGGCATCACCCGGAGAAGAAATCTGGATGCTGAAACATATAAGCGAGTCATATATCGCTGTTTGTCAATGTGCATGTTTATAGCAAACAAAAAAATCTTATGTGTTTTAGGCATTCAGAATAACGCTATATGTATGATCATAAAATTGCAAGAATCAAACATTAAAATCTTCCACTCTAAAAATCATTAATCAGGCTGTGCCTGAGATATTCATTTCATACTGCCCATGTTCTGTAACATATACTCCATCATTTTTATCATAAACTCAGCCTGAGCTTCACTGCTTTCCATCAACATTTCCTGAGCTTTTGCTATATAGCTTCCTTTCACCGTCCTGTCTATATCTACTATAACAAGAACTGCTTCTAACTCCTCCAGCATTTTCTGGTACAAATGAACTCCTGGCTGCCTTACCCCCGTTTCTATTTTTTTCAGATACGATTCACTGATTCCCACAGCTTCTGCCAGGCTGAGCCTTGTTATCCCCCTATTTTCCCTAAGTACCCTGACTATTTTCCCTATATTCGTATCTCTTACATTCATCATGTTTTGTGCCACCCAATGTATTTATTATATATACGGCTCACGCATTTTTAAAGGGACTGCATGTGTCCCTGTTTCAGAAAAGACACAAACAGTCTTTTTCACTTTTTTCTACTTTTTTTGCAGTCAATATACTAAAATATCCGACATAGATCTTCCACTTTTCATCTGCGGATAAAAAATTTGTGATAAAAAATTACTCCCACCCATTCTCGAATCAAAATATCTGACTTAACATGATTTTGATCCCGCCTCTTAAACATAAAAAAATTCCAGAGAATGTCTATTCTGTCACATTCTCTGAAATCTTCTAATATATTTTATTCAGTTTGTTTTAATACGGTAATCGACCTGTTTCAAATTCTATTGTTGTTGACAACATGACATTATTCTTATCCAGTTGCGGAAACAATCGTATAAGCAGCCAAAATATCGCTTTACTATTCTTTATTCGCCATTTTAAGAAGATATCCGTTCTGTAAAATATGCAATATAACAATTGTACATCCAGAAAAATCCAAATAATTTCAAATGTATCTGCCCTGTTTATGAAATCCTGCTCACACCATCTTTTACTGCTGCATCTTTCACTGCCCTGGATACCGCTTTTTTTACACGCCCGTCAAAAATAGATGGCAGCACATAATCCGCCCGAAGCTCTTTTTCTCCTATCAGTCCGGCAATCGCATATGCTGCGGCAATTTTCATATGATCTGTAATACTGCTTGCCCGTGCGTCCAATGCTCCCCGAAACAGCCCAGGAAATACAAGTACATTATTTACCTGGTTCGGGAAGTCGCTTCGTCCCGTACAAACCACTGCAGCTCCTGCCGCCAGCGCATCGTCTGGGTAAATTTCCGGTGACGGGTTTGCGCATGCAAAAATGACCGGATCTTTCTGCATACCCCGGATCATTTCTGTTGTCAGGCATCCCGCACACTTGTCCCAATAAACACATCCGCATCCTTCAAGGCATCTGCAAGGCTGCCTGTTAAATGCCGTGGATTTGTAAGCAGTGCAAGCTCCGCCTTATGTTTTACCATTCCTTCTTTACGTTTCGGATAAATAATTCCATATTCATCTGCGGCAACCACATCTTTCAGTCCCATAGATAAGAGCATCTTTATAATGGCTGTCCCTGCGGCGCCTGGTCCATTTAAGACTACTTTCGCATTTTCCATTTTCCTGCCTGTCAGCTTCAGCGAGTTCAGCAGCGCTGCAGCTACCACGATTGCTGTCCCATGCTGGTCATCATGAAATACAGGTATATCACATATCCCTTTCAGTTTTTCTTCTATTTCAAAACACCTGGGTGAACTGATGTCTTCCAGGTTAATCCCTCCGAAACTCCCTGCCAAAAGCTGGATATTGTGTACAATTTCATCCGGTTCCTTACTCCTTATGCAGAGCGGAACCGCATCCACATCTCCAAATTCTTTAAACAATACACATTTTCCTTCCATAACAGGCATGCCGGCTTCCGGCCCAATATCACCCAGGCCAAGTACTGCCGTACCATCTGTAATAACTGCAACCGTGTTCCAGCGGCGTGTCAGAGAATAGCTTTTATTAACGTCCTTTTGAATTTCCAGACACGGCTGTGCTACGCCAGGCGTATAAGCCAGCGCCAGATCATCTTTATTTTTTAGCGAAATGCGGGATTTTATTTCCAATTTTCCTTTTAACTGAGCATGCAGTTCTAATGCTTTTTCTGCATAATCCATTTCTATATAATCCTCCACCTTCAAAAGTTTCCGTAACAAATGTCTGCAAGCCAAATGATTCGCCGGCATATTATCACAATTTCAGATAAAACAGCAAATCATTTGGCTTACAACTAAATATCTAGCGCCGCATGGTATCCCCAGTAAACCGCGTTCGTGATTGTAGAAACCTTTGCCGCATCCCCGATTACTGCCGTAAAAGGCGCTGCATCCCTTAATTCTTCCACATATCCCGTCCTTGGACGCTGCCCGAGCGCACATATGACGGAAGAACCTGGAACAAGCTGCTTCCCGCCGTTTTTATCCTCACAGAGGATTCCTTCTGCCGTCACTTCCAGCCCCTTATAGCCGGTATGGACCGTTACATACTTCTCAATCTCTTTCAGCAGAAGCGGGCGGTGCCTTACGTTTGCATCCGGCGCCAGTTCTTCGCGCATTTCTACCAGATGGACTTTTTTCCCTTCCATGCCCAGGTGGATTGCACACTCACATCCGGCAAGTCCTCCGCCAAACACAACCACATCATCCCCGACTTTTTCTTTTTCCAGATAATAATTGTTGACAATGACCACATTGTCCCCATCCAGTCCCGAAATCGGCGGCACAAGCGGGGAAGATCCTGCCGCTATAATCAAAGCGTCCGCCTGCTCCTTTTGCGCATACTCTTTTGTGACTTCGGTATTTAACCGTATTTCCACGCCAGCCTGCTTTGCCATATGCGCATAGGTTCCCGCCAATTCATACATTTCCTGCTTAAACGGCAGCGCCTGTTCGCTTTTTAAAATACCGCCTAATTCCGATTCCTTTTCACAAAGCACAACCTCATGCCCCCTGCGTGCAGCTGTATACGCCGCATACAGACCTCCAGGGCCTCCGCCAGCCACTAACACTTTTTTCTTCACAGGAGCCGGCTGCACCTCACAACCTTCCATTTCCCTGCCGATCAGCGGATTCACCGTGCATCTCCTTGTGGAAGTTGCCGCGCGTTCTGCCATACAGGTAAAACACCGCAGGCATTTTACAATTTCTCCATCCCTGTTTTCTGTCACTTTCCGCGGCAGGAACGGGTCAGCCAGCAGCGCCCTTGCCATATAGACCACATCCGCTTTCCCGCTTGCAATGATTTCCTCCATCTGCTCCGGGCTGTTCAGTCCGCCAATCGTAGCAACCGGGACAGACACATGCTTTTTGATTTCTTCCACCAGATAAACATTGCATCCATGCTCTTTGAACATGGACGGATGCGTATCCCCAAACCCTCTCTGGTAAGTCCCGGCTGACACATGCAACAGGTCAATATACGGCTCGATCTGCTGTGCGATGCGCACGCCTTCCGCCAGATCATATCCGCCTTCAAACAGTTCCGATCCGCTCATACGGAATTCAATCGGGAATTTTGGCCCCACTGACTCCCTGACAGCTTTTAAAACCTCTATCGCAAAACGGCACCTGTTTTCCAATGAACCGCCGTATTCGTCTGTACGATGATTGAAATATGGAGAAAAGAACTGGTTCAGCAGCCAGCCGTGCCCGCCATGGATCATGACCATTTCAAACCCGGCCCGCTTTGCAAGCCCTGCTACATTCCCGTAGGCAGCAGCAATCTCAGCCATCATCTCTTTTGTCAAAGCCTTTACTTCTACGCCGTCCGGACGTACGGTATCTGACGGCCCCCACTGGTTCATGGATTTCTGCCTGCCCTTATCTGTCATATAAGTTCCTGCATACATACCGGAATGGGAAAGTTCAATGCTCGGCATTGCCCCATGACGCCGGATTGCATCCGCTGCATAAGTTGCAGACGCCAGCGAATTTAAAATACTGGTGTCCAGATGGTATGCATGGGAACCGTCCGTCTGCGGATGCACCATGCACTCGCTTACCGTCACCGCACCCGCGCCGCCTTTCGCGCGCAGCTCGTAAAATGCCGTAGACTTTGGCCCGATGCACCCGTCATTTGTAATGTCCGTGCCTCCCATTGGCGCTGAAAACATTCTATTGCGGAATGTTATGTTTCCGATTGTAATCGGACTGCACAGATTTGGATACTTTCTTTCCATAAAATATTTCCTCCTATCTGCTTTCGTTATGCTCTGCCACCCATATGCCTGCTGCCTCTGCAAGAAATGCTGCAAAGTAAGATACAACAAACATGATAGGCCAGTCATGTATAATCCCTTCCATCCATGCCCCCATCTGTGCCTCTGCCGGGATTGCCTCATTATACAGAATGTTTGCGCCTGAAACAACCACAGTATTGCAAGTATTTAAAATCAGGGAAGGAAGGATATTATCTACAATTTTATATAAAATGCTCTCCTTATTATGTACAACTGTCCCTGTTAATCTCGCTGACCAGTCCTTATATGGCATTAGGATACTTGCCAGTAATATAACCAGAGTGATCATTGCCCATATTTTAAACACATTTGAAAAATTAACTGCCAGATGGCCTGCAATAACAGCTGCAAAAGCCATGATGAACCCCATTAAAATTGCCAGCACAACTGTTACTGTTTCTCCAAAATGACTTTTAAACATCATATTTTTCACCTTCAAATCTTCTATTTCTATATGCTTCTATTGCCATCCCCTTTTGGCATTCAGCCATTGAAAAACAACCCTTCTCCTAAAAAGTCCTGCTTCTTGATGCGATGCACCATTCCTATGCCATTCTCTTTTTACAAAAAGACAACCCCTGGATTTTAACGCTGTTCCGGAATTGTCTCTTCGTAATGAACCCCGCATTATACTCACGAGCGGCAAACTGCACCATACCGTTTCGAATAACAATGCTCGTGAGCCGGCGTTATTTGGCAGGCTTTAGCGTTTGTCAGTATGAATTGCATCTTCACCCATATACAGCAGCGTCCCGTCCTGTTTTTTTATAAACTTTGAGAAAAACTGGTCATACGCAATCCAGCTTTCACGCGGATAATTTGCATGGGACATTTCCCTCACTGTCCCAACTACCAGCATTGGCGTTTTCTTCTCATTCCGGTAAACATAATAGCTGATTTCTCCACACTGGTACGTCAGAGGCTTTTCTTCCAGCCTGTAAACTTTAATCAGATTCCGCAGAAACTCCGCAATGCTTTCTGTCACCTGGTATTCCATCTGCCCATTCTTTTTATCTACACACAGCCAGTCATCCTCACCTAACAGAAACAGGTATGGAACAGCCGGTTCGATCTTTTCCGGGACAGGAATATCATGCTCCGGGTCCCTGATTGCAGACCACGGAGAAACTGCCGCAAATAATTCAGGCGCTGAAAACGCAAGCGTAGACGTCATCATACCGCCGCTTGACTGGCCACAGCCATAAATCCGTTCCGTATCGATCTGATACCTGGACTTCACATCTTCGACCAGGGTACGGATAAATGTTACATCATCAATTGGCTCTCCGTTATAACTTCCATTCCACAAAAGGACATTTCTCAGTCCGTCAGGTTTCTGCTGGTAAATTCCAGCCTCTGGAAATACAGTAATAAAATCCCGTTCTTCTGCCACAAGGGACATCCCTGATATGTCAAAAAACGTTTCTGCAGTACCGCCCCTGCCATGCATCGTGACTACAAGCGGAACTTTTGTGCCTTTCTCCTTTACGTGTTCCGGCACATATTCATACCATATCCTGGTATATCCGCCAAGCTGGATTTTATGCAGGCTTGCACCATATTCCACCGGATCTTTATATTTACGGATCGCTTTGCTTCCAAAACTCCTGTGCCGTCAGTTCTGGCGGATGTATTGCCATATTTCCTCTATCAGCTCCAGTGAAACACGGCCATCCCAATGGTTTGTGATCCTTACCTGGGAAACCTTTTCTTCATTTAATGTACTTTTTTTACATACATTGCACGGAAAGTAGATTTCATCCGCCAGGCCGCAGGAATATTTTTCATCTGAAACATCATTTTGCTTCTTCCAGTAATCACGGATCTGTCCATGCACTTCTTTCTGATCCTGCCATACCATCCATACAGGGATCTGGCATTTGGAAGCATTCAATGACAGCTCTACTTTTCCAGCATCTTCGCTTTTTTGTGTTACTTCAGCATTCAGCATAGCTGCGGCATCCAGATTCCCCACAGTTGCAAGTCCGGACCATTCACTTGTCATCTTCATGACCGCCTGCTGCGCAACCGTCGCCCCATCGCCAATCCCGACTGCATAAATGTTGTCCTGCATAGTCACATAAAAGTCCCTTGCCTGTATTTTGACATATACTTTATTCATATAGTCTGCATCTTCCCCGCTTATATCCCATTTATTTTCCTGCGGCTTAAGGATGCACAAAAATATCTGCTGCTGCTCGGCAAACTGCAGCCAGAAACTGCCTTCCAGATATTTTTCGATATCCCCCATGTCAGAAGGCGGTGCCAGAACGATACATCTCTGGTTATAATGAAGCCCTGGCGCCAGATAGGTATAAAACTGGCGGCTTGCGCCATTCACATCTGTTGATTCTTCAAAAAGCCCTGTCATCAGGCACTTTTTCATATCTGACTTGTCTACCGGGATATCTGCCATATGTACGGGAAATTTCTTTACTTCTAGCATATCGTTACCTCCTAAAATGAATTTAAAACATCGGAAATACGGTCATAATCCATGCTACAGACACAACGCAAAGCAGCGCTGCCGGCAAAAGCGACTGTCTAATCAGCGATTTTAAATCATAACCGCCTGTCGCCATACACATTGGCACTGCCGGCGTAGCCATAGGCGTCATAAAGGAACTTAAACATGCAGCCTGTACCAGAATGATTACGCCGATCGGATTTGCATTCATGGATTTGCATGCTAAAATTGCAATTGGAATGAAAATCAGCATAACTGTCTGGTTCATCATAATCTGCGTCAATAAGAACGGCACGATAAAGAAAATCAGGCCAATGATATATGGATTGCTGATCTTATCCGCCATGTCAGCCAGAATGCCTCCTACGGCTTCTCCAGCCCCGGTCTGTGTCAGCGCACCGCCCATTGCAAGCGAACCAACAAACAGAAATGCCATTGGCCAGTTAATACTTGCAATTGCTTCCTTTTCAGATAATACACCAGTAAATACCATTAAAACTGCTCCAGTCAGGCAGATTACCCATGTTTCAAGCCCTAATTGATTCTGCAGAATCAATGCTACCGTTACGAGGATGAAAATAATATAACCGCATTTTTCTTTGAACGGAGGCAATGCTTCTTTTTCATCTTTTCTTGCCTGCATAGCTGCAATTTCAACAACCGGCTTATCCGGCGCAAATTTCGGAGCCAGCAATACACAGTAACTAACAACAAAGATCAGCATTGGCAGCCTGGCCTTCATCGGATCTGTCAGGCCAACCACATATTCGGTATAAGCATTTGCCTCCAGATAGCCGTTCAGCTCTGCAAACTGTGTCGCCCCGCTTCCCAGCGGCATTACGGAAATGGTTGCAATGCTGGCCATTGACAGGGGGAACATAACCTTTGACGGGCTGATGTCCAGATCCTCACAGCTGGATGCCAGCATAGGGGCCATAATGCCAAACACTACCAGTGAACTCTGGATAAACTGCGCGAGAATTACTGTAACAATCATATAACCAAACATCATTCTGGGCAGGGAACCTTTTGCAATCTTATTCACGCTGGTGGAACATTTTTTTACAAACTGCGTACGGTTAAAGCCAGCAGCGACTACAAGCATGGACACCAGCATAATCCCATTTCCGTTTCCAAAGTAAGCGGCTGCGGTACCGGCATCCAGGCATCCGGTTATCACAAATGCAAGCATGCTCAAAAGGGCCGTAACACCCATTGGCACTTTGCCGATTACATAACTGACTGCTGTAAGCAGGCAGATAATTAAGCAAATTGTTAAATGGTTCATAGTCTTCTCCTTTTCCTGCTGTATGCAGTTCCTATACGAATCTGCAGACATGATCCACAGCAATATCTGAAAATCCGTAAGCCTCTGCTTTCGTTAATCTGCCATTACAGATATCTTCAATATCCTTCAACATTTCTTTTCCTAATTCCTTGATCGTTTTCGTTCCGTCAATGGCAGCGCTTAAATCAATATCCATATTATCTTCCATCCATTGATAAGTATGTTTATTTGCCGTGACTTTTAATACCGGAACAATCGCATTTCCTGTGCAGGTCCCCCGTCCGGTCGTAAATATCACTGCATTGCATCCTCCTGCAACCATAGACGTTACAGAAGAAATATCATAACCAGCCGTATCCATCACAATGGCGCCCGTTTTTGTTGGACGCTGCGCCTGCTGCAGCACTTCTACAATCGGACGCGTACCGCCTTTGCGTATACAGCCAAGGCTCTTTTCGTCCAGCGTGGATAAACCACCCGCCTTATTTCCCGGTGTAGGCTGCCCAGCACGGCAGTCCTGCCCCGCTGCTTTTAAATGTGCTTCATAATCCTCGCAAATCTGAATAATCTGGTTATGGACCTCTTTGCTTGCTGCACGTTTTGCCAGTACATGTTCTCCACCGATCCACTCAATGGATTCACTCATCATCGTAGATGCGCCCATGTCAACCAGCAAATCGCTTAACTCGCCGACCGCAGGATTGCTTGCGATGCCAGACGTTGCATCCGAACCGCCGCACTCAATCCCAAGCAGTAATTCTGAAATATCGCACAACTCTCTGCGCTGCATCCCCGCTTCCGCAGCCATTTCCCTGGCGGCACGCACCGCTTTTTCGATTGTCTTTAAAGTTCCCCCTTCTTCCTGAATGCCAAAAGATACGACCGGCTTGTTGGTCATTTTTTTGATTTTGTCCCGAAGCGCCGCATGCGGCACTGTTTCACATCCTAATCCAATAATGACTACCCCATATACATTTGGATTGCATGCAAAACCGGTAAGGACTTTCTGGGACATTTCCGTATTTGCCGCAACATCCGAACAGCCTGTATTGAACACGATATTCACGGCTCCCCGTACCTGGCTGGCGACAATCCGGCAGCTCTCACTTCCACATGCACAGGTCGGGAGAACCAATACATGATTCCTTATTCCCGCACGTCCTTCTTTTCTTTTATATCCCCAAAACTGCATGATCTTTCTCCTTTCCATTATTTCACGTATTCGTTTTCATAGTCACGCGGCACACTGTAAATATTGTTATGGTCTACTAGGCAGCCTTTTTTCACTTCTTTCAATGTCTCACCGATCTGCTCGCCATATTTCACTACTTTCTGTCCAGCGCCAAGCATATCCAGTGCAGCTTTATGGCAGTATGGAATGGTTTCCTCTGCTGTCAGTGTACAAATTTTTCCGCCCTTGTCATAGACAATCTCATGGCCGGCCGCCACTTCTTCCACACAAGTTACTACATTGTCTTTTTCATCCATAAGCAACGCATTTACTTTCATTTTTTCCCTCCTTATCCGGCTGTTTTCCGTTACTTTTCTTTGCATCTTTACAATATCATACTCTAATTATATAATCAAATTTATATATTTTATAATAATATAAATTTTACTTATATCGTCATAAAATATATGAATACTTATACTTCGCACCTGCTACAAGCAAAAAGACTGTAAAACCTGAATGATCTTACAGCCTCTTCTTGTAAATTTTTTTATTTAAATAAAGCTCATTCCTGACAGAAAAAAAACAAATAGAAATATCGTAACCATACAGCATACAGACGTAACTGCAACAATCTCCCCGGCAAGCTCACCATTTCCTCCCATCGACTGCGCCATTGGCGTTGATGATACGGCTGCTGGTGATGCAAAAACTGCCAAAACTGCTACCAGCGAATCTCCACGGTATCCAAGCGCCGCCGCTGCCGTTAATGCAACAGCCGGGGCAGCTATAAGCCTCACAGCAGTTACCGCAATCAAATATTTTCCATGCCTGACAATGCTTCTCATTGACAAGATACCGCCCAGCGTCACCAATGCAAGCGGCGTCGCAGCATCTCCAAGCGTTGCCAGCGGCTGCTGCAGTAAATCGGGAACCGGTATATGAAACAGTTTAAATAAGCCTCCAAAAATACCAGCACACACCAATGGATTTTTAAAAACATTCCTGATAATCCGCAAAAAATCCACATTGTTATCCCGCTTTACCTCAAATAAAATAACTGCCAGAATATTAAACATCGGAACAACCATCACTGCTAACGCAGCTACCAGCGCAAGGCCCTCCTTCCCGCATAAAGAACCTGCAATCACATTTCCTAAAAGTACATAATTGCTCCGGTAAGCTCCCTGAATCATAGTCGCCGAATCTGCCTGATCCTTAACTGTATGTGTAATAACAATCCAGGCTGCAGCAAACAGCAGGATGATAGAAATAAATATAAATACAAATATTCCAGGCTTTACCACGTTTCCCAGATCTGCTTCATATACATTAAAAAATAATGTTAATGGCATAAAAACATAAAAAACCATATGGTTTAATGATTTAAAGTTTTCCAGGGAAAATATTGCTTTCTTTCGTATAAATCCACCTGCTGCCATATAAACAAAAAGCGGCAGCACCACTTTCGCTGCAAGTAATAAATCCTCCATCACTGTTTCCTCTTACATTTATAATAACTGTTTTTCCTGCTATGATAGATTGCCCTGAGAATTTGCAAAACTTTTCTTTATCTAAGTTTCTATTTTGGTCTTTACAATATCACTGTTTTTCCATATAATCAAATTTATATATTTTATGTTTACATAAGGGAGATTTATACTATCATGCAGCAAGATTACGAATATATATTAAAAGTCTATGAAGAAGGAAGCATTTCTAAAGCAGCAGAAAAATTATTTTTGACGCAGCCTGCATTAAGCATAGCCATCCAAAGAATTGAATCTTCTGTCGGAATGCCATTATTTGACCGTACCAGGCGACCTCTCCAGCCAACACAAGCCGGGAAAATTTACATTGACATGATCAAGCAGATGCAGGAACTGGAATTTGATCTAAAACGGCAGATGCAGGATATCCGCGATTTAAATACCGGTGATTTAAAAATTGGGGGATCACACTATTTAAATGCCTATATTTTATCTCCTGTTTTAACTGCATTCAGCCAGAAATATCCAGGTATCCGCCTGGAACTTGTAGAATATGGTTCCGACCAGCTTTCGGCTATGCTGCTGGA
>CAJUHV010000088.1 GCA_910586445.1 uncultured Eubacterium sp. | reverse complement strand
CCGAATTTTTCCCTGTTGGAATTAATATTGCGAACTTGTTTCGCAATCGCCTATGCCGTCTATAATACGAAACCATTCTGCCCCGCAGTCAATGGTCATCGTGTCCGGCGTGTATGTCTGAATTTTAATGCAGTCTGCACCTGATTCTTTTGCTGCGTGGATAATTTCTTTTGCCCGGCTTAAACTCCCCGCATGATTTGCCGACATTTCAGCAATAATATATACTTTTTGTGCAATTTTTTTATATAAATCCATAAATCCACCCTCTGCAGCTAATTCAGCCTGCCAAAACCCGAATGGCATACCGGGCCTTCTAAATATGACTCAACATTTTTTCCTTTTTTATCTATGTCCGCAATCTCAGAAAATACAAGGCCCGCGCAGTCTAAATAACTTTTGATAATCTGCGCAGAATGCGCATATGACGTATAAAATGCGTTCGAAGCAATATATCCATGCCTCAGCATTTCCTGAATAAAAAATGTCTTATATACCAGTGCCCCTTCCCTGCCGATAATATTAAAATGGCTGAGCGGAAAAATACCGCCTGTTTCTATTTTGATCCCGTTCTCAGCAGCTTTTTGTTTCCATCCCTTTTGAACCATTTCTCCATATTCCATCTGTTTTTCCCAGACACGGTATTTTTGGTATAATTCTATGTTTTTTAATGCAGCTGCCAAGGCCACACGTTCTGTATAAAATGTGCTGCTGATAAATGTCCCCTGCGCTGCCTCCATAACCTCCCGGCGTCCTATGACTGCTGAAAGAGGGTACCCATTCGCCATTCCCTTTCCGAAAACAGCAAGATCCGGCTCAACGCCCAGCTGCTTATGACTTCCTCCTGCACAAATACGGAATCCTGCCGTAATTTCATCAAATACCAAAACTATGCCTGCTTTTTCAGTCATTTCCCTTATTTTATTCAAAAAATCATTCTCTGGATAATCATTTCGGACAGGCTCCATAACCACGGCAGCTGTGCTGCCCTCATATCTGCGCATTAAATCATAAAATTCGTCTATATTATTATAGTGAAACGGCCGGTTTGTACCCGCAAGCCCTGACGGTACGCCCAGCGGCTCTAGCCCGGCAATATGCTGGTCATTTAAAGCGTCTTTATCTGACAGGTTTGCGGATAAATACCAGTCATGCCACCCATGATATCCACAGAACAGCACAATATCCTTTTTTGTGTATGCCCTCGCTATTCTTACTGCCAGTGCCATTGCCTCCCCGCCTGCCTTAGCATAGCGGACGCTCTGCGCCCAAGGGTGCAGCCTGACCAGCTCTTTTGCCAGATATACCTCTTCCGGTGCATTCAGCGTACACATTCCGCCGTTTTCGACCGCCTCTTTTGCGGCTGCATCCACTTCATCATCCGCATAGCCGAGCACATTTGCCCCGATGCCCATATAGCTGGCGTCAATATATTCTTTTCCATCCAGATCCCAGATCCTGCATCCTTTTGCCCTGCTGTAATACGCAGGCCAGAGATCAGGAAGAAACATCTCCGGCCGCTTGCTCAGCAGCTGCGTGCCTCCTGGAATAACCTCTTTTGCTTCAAGATACAGTTTCTGGCCTCGTCCTATTTTATTGTTATCTGACACAAGAGACCTTCTTTCCTTGTTGTTTTATTTAACTGCTATTATCAATAAAATCATCCTAATCAAATGAATTCCCATTGTTTCTCTCAAAATCCTGTTTTAAAAGCCCATATCTATATATATCCATATATATGCCACACAGATCCGCTTGATCTCGAAATACACCCTCACGGATAAAACCATTCCTTTCAAGCGCCTTCCAGCTGCCGACTGCCCCTGCGTAAGCCCCTGCCTCAATCCTCCTGAGGCCGAGTTCCTCAAATCCATACGTGCAGGCAAGCCTGATCGCTTCTGTCGCAATCCCCTTGTTCCAACAGTCTTTTTCTCCAATAAAATAGCTGATGTCCGCATGCCTGTTATTCCAGTCAGCCGGGCCGATCTTTATATTTCCGATATGCCTGTCCCCTTCCGTCTTAATAATAGCAAATAGAATGCTGTGGCTGTTTTCACGCTGCGCACGGACAAATTCCCGGATGCCTTCAAGATCCTGCCTGTTCCATCTTGTCTCCAGAAAGCGGTTAACCTCAGGATCATTCAGCCAGCCCACATAGGCAGCGGTACAGTCATTTACTTCCGCCTGCCTGAGCAGTATTCCCTCCTGCCCTCTCCCATGTATAATTTTTTCGGTGGTCATATTCCCGCCCCCCCCCTTTCATGTCTTCTGCTGTCATCAGATCTTACTTAACAGCACTTTCCCTGATAGACCTTTCCAGTCCCTCATTCCGGTGATACATTTTATTAAGCGCTGCTATCTCAGGGTTTCTTTCAAGATAAGCCAGTATATCCTGATAATTAAAGTCTTCTTTTTGGACTTCGTTCAGAAAATGCTCATAAATCCTGCCCACCACTTCAAAATCTTCTTCTTCATCTACCGTCAGGCGACAGCTGCCGGAATATCCAGTCGGCGACACAAAATCTGTTATTTTAAAGATCTCAGGATGATGGATAATGTACTGTGTCACATGCTCACGCTCATAAGAAAATTCTGCCTCCCTCCAGGCCCTCTCCAGCGCCTGGTACCGTATAATCTCAATATCCAGCCCATCTGCAAAAGTCTCGCTGAGCATTCCGCAGTAATCAGCATCTGCGGCCATCTGTGAGACTGCCAGATCGATCAGCCCTGGATCAATGCACGGACAGTCTCCTGTCAGCCGGATCACATATTCCGGCTCAAGCAGCCTGGCATTCTGGTAAAACCGGTCAAGGACATCATCTTCGGCACCTGTGCCGACGCGGACTCCCATGCCGGAGCACAGCCCCAGTATCGGCAGGTTTTCCCGGCTGATTGAAGTTATGACCATAATCTCATCCACGCACCTGCTTCTTTTTACCCTCTCGATCATCCTCTGGAGAGCAGGTTTTCCGCATAAGTCTTTTAACACTTTATTCGGCAGCCTTTTCGACCCGCACCGCGCCTGTATCATTGCCAGATATTTTATCTGCATGTATCCGCCCCCGCTTTCTGCTGTGCCCATAAGCTCGGAAATATGATGCTTTTTTCAATACTTACAAAGGTATCTTTTATTTCTGCAATGCACTCGCTCGTAATCTTTTTGTTATGATATGCATCTATGTCCTGCTGAAGCTGCTCTTTTGTGTCTACCCCGAACACTACATAATCTATATCCGCCTCGCTGGCTGCAAAATGAATCAGTGCTTCTGCCTTTCCTGCCCCATGCCTTTCCAGTATCCGGTCAAATTTCTCTAAATAAGGAATCACATGCCGCAGGCCCGCAGGTATTTTCTCCCTGTCCATCATAAACAGGCCCTGCAGAAAGGCGCTGCGTGTAAATACGGTCATCCCGGACTGCTTTGCCTTCTGGATAAATCCTTTCTGTACACCCCTCTGGTCTAGAATGCTGTACGGCAGCTGGATATAATCCATCCCGCCTGCACTTAATGCCGCATAACCCTCCTTTAGATCATAAATGGAGATTCCAGCATGCCTGATCAGATTCTGCTCTTTCAGTTTCCTCATGCCGTCCAATATTTCGGAATTGTAAATATAGCCCGGTGTATGCAGCAGGTAGCCGTCCAGACAGCTGATATTCAGCCTGTGCAGTGTATCTTCGCATTCTCTCCTGATTCTGCCGGAAACGTCTTTTTCTCCATCACTGATCACATTTGGCCTGAGTTTCGAGATGATCTGCAGGCAATCTTTTCTTTTATTTGATTTCAAATATTTACCGAGCACCATCTCAGCCGTCCCATATGCACTTGCTGTATCGATCACATGGATTCCATCCTCTATTGCAGCATCCAACATATCAAACACATCATCCTCTGCAGGCTGGCCCAGTATATTGTTAATTCCATATTTCATGCCAAATTGGACGGTTCCAAGACAAAGCTCCGCCATAAATATCCCTCCAAACAAAACTTACTATATAGTTTTCAATCCATATGTTTCCTATACCGGTTTACAATTTTCTTTACTGCATAAATCACCGTATCCACATCCTCATCTGTCATTTTAGGAAACAGCGGAATGCTCATGATCCCTTCATAAATACTTTCTGCAATAGGACACAGTCCCTTTTTATACCCCATCTTCTGATAATAAGGAAACCAGTATACTGGAATATAATGCACCTGCGGCACGACATTTTCTGCTGCCATCGCTCTGAAAAATTCCAGCCTTGAACAGGACAGCCTGTCCTGGTTCAGCCGTATGATATAAAGATGCCTGCAGGTATCCGCCTGCGGAATCTCTTTCTGAAGTATAATCTCCGGCATATGTGCAAATGCCTGATCATATTTTTCTGCAATCGCTTTTCTGCGGGCAATAAATGCACCAATTTTGTCCAGCTGGCTGTTGATCAGCGCGCTTTGAAAATCAGTAAGCCTGTAATTATAGCCCAAGAAGGCCTGTTCATAATACCAGGGTTCTTCATGGGCTTCTTCCATATCCTTCATACAATGCACCATGCCATGGTTATGGTATACTGACAGTCTGTGATATAGTTTCTTATCATCTGTCAATATAGCCCCTCCTTCCCCGCCGGTTATTGTTTTAACTGGATGAAAAGAAAATATTGTCATATCTGCAAGTGAACCGATCATCTGATCCTTATACCTGCTTCCGATCGAATGTGCCGCGTCTTCAATCAAAACCAGCTCATGCTCCCTGCACAGATTCCGTATCTCCTCAAGCTGCACCGGCTGCCCTGTAAAGTCAACTGCTATGACTGCCTTCGTCTTTTCCGTAATATGTTTTTTAATACTCTGCGGATCGATATTATATGTATCTGGATCTACGTCTGCAAATACAGGCACACCCCCGCAGTATCGTATGCAGTTGGCACTGGCTGCAAAAGTCAGCGGTGTAGTAATCACCTCATCTTTATCTTTGATTCCTGCTGCAAGACATGCGCAGTGCAGTGCGGCTGTTCCGCTGGATACCGCTACTGCATATCTGGCACCTGTATACTCCGCCAACCGCTTTTCCAACTGTTCCACATTCGGCCCGCTCGTGATTAATGGAGACCGCAAAACATCACCGACTGCCGATATATCTTTTTCGTCAATCCACTGCCTGCCGTACCAAATTTCATCATCTCTTACAGGCTGTCCGCCCTCCACTGCCAATCGTTCCATAGATCTCCTCCGCAAAAACATTATTTTATTCTTTTTGGCACCATCTGTTCTTACATCAAATACAGCTTATAGTTAATTTATGAATTATTTATATGATCCAGATATTTTGTCGCCAATACTGCATTTGTTATATTCAGACATGGAATGTCTTCTATAATAGGATACGCAACAAGGCAATCTTTTGAAAAATATGATGATTTACCATGCACTAATTCTCCTTTTGAAACCGGATCACATAACACATCATCATATCTGACAGTTTCCGCTCCCTTATAAATTACCATTACTGAAGACGGATTGATCTCATGGCGTGCAAAATCTAGGATTCTATGCTCAACAACCTGATATCCCAGACTTTCCGCTTCTGCCAGCAAACCTCGAATGTAGCCATGATGCTCCATATGCTTCTTCTGTTCTGCATCTGCCAGCTCATATGACGGTTCAAACAGGATCACATATTGACCAGCCACTCTGTACAGTTCTTTTAATAACTCACGTTCTCTGCCGCTATTCGGTTCAAGCGCATGTGCAGTATATACAATATCTATAGAACAATCCTTTAACGGTATAGACATCATATCTCCTACAAACAGGCATTTCTTATATTCTGCTTCTTCTATCTCTCTTAAAAATCTATGGCATTCCTTAATTCTCGACCATGAGATATCAAACCCATAACTATATTCCGGCTGTAGTTTTAATCTTTTCATGATTAATCCGAATGTTGTGCCTTCACCAATTCCCGCTTCTAAAATCTTATATCCTGTATGAATAGTATCCGGCTCGTCATTTTTCTCCTGATCTGATGAAAACTCTAACTTTTGGATGTAATGATTGATAATCTGGCTCAGCTCTTCACGTGTTTTTTCATAATAATTTTTTTTGTTCCAATAGTCTTCACTATAAGTTCCCGCCTGAAAGTCATAAGAAATCAAAATGTCCTCTGTTGTATTATAATCCCTTTTTTCCATATTCCTGAAATATTCCATTATATTTCCATTATTATCGTAAATATCTTTTACCCGCCTAATCATCCCTGCATCCATCTTCTCACTCCTTTTTACAAGATTCATTGGTAACATACTATTTATATCAGCGCTTTGTCAGATTAATATCTGATATCCAGGTTATTGTTTTCATAATAATATTGTTGCGGCATTCCTTTATTTATATAATCAGTAATAAGACCTACAATATCTTCCGTACATTCTTGAACTGTGTATTTTCGATTCTCATTCCAGTCCAGGCTGCTTCTAACCGAGGTTTTACAGATTGCCTCAAAATATTTCCGAGCTGCCTTTACTGTCGGCCTGCGTTTCACCTTTACCTGATCTATCGCATGCAGAATCTCATTTTTTGAGCCGACATAATAAACTCCTGGTGCCTCTGCCGATGAATTATATGAGAAAATCAAGCAGGGAATACACTTCGTAAACGCTTCTACGATACATGTACCTGTCTGAGATGATACCATATAAGCATGTTTCATCAGAAGATCGTTGTCTATATCAGACCGTATAAAATATACATTTGGTATCATTGACAATTCATTGTAAAACTCTGCCGTCCTGCCATTCTGTATCCAATGCTCTTTTACATATACCTTAATACCTTTTTCTTTTGCTGCCTCAGCCAGAAGCTGAACTGTAAGAAGCTGATTGCTAAAAACTCCTGCCTGAGGCAATGTAGTAGCTTCTGGTGTAAGCTGCAGAGAAAATAATATATATTTTTCGTTTAAGTTTACTACATTCGTAAGCTTACGGTTATAATATTTTTGACCCTTCATCTCTGCTCTTAAAACTTTGTGCCTGCATGCATACTTTATATCATTGTTACAATTCCAAATAGTTCTGACTGTAATATATGGGTCGTTTCCCTTTTTCAACCGCTTCTTCATCTTTGCACGTTTTAAGACTGTATTCAGAACCGGCTTATAGAAAAGTTTCTTCTGCCATTGGTTCATATTTATAATAACTTTCTTTTTATCTTTTCTTGTTGTTACAAGATGTTTCTGCATAATTTTTTTATAAAATATATACGAATTCTGATCCAAGCCAATATGCTCGTGTTTTTGAAAACAGACTGCCGCACTGCTGCCAAAATTCGACAGATCCGTAGCAACAGCGCACATTTCCTCAATCCAGATTTCATTAATCAGCAATGTCGGAATATTACTTACTTTTGCCAGTGCATAAATCGTATATTCCCATCCTGTATGAGGAACTGCAGTAAAAAAACAAAACCCTACATTGTCTGCCGTAAGCACCCAGTTCCAAAACCTCACATGCTTGATATAGATCATTTCCATCTCATCGTATGTCATAAGGTGCATATTATATATGCGGCATGTCATATCCATAACAGTAGATTTATATGGCAGCATTTTCTGCCAGATATCTCTAGGCACAGCTGGAAGTGCATCATAATCACAGACTGCATTATAACTGGCATGATACCCATGCCCTGCTTGTATCTCATGATAATATTTTTCTGGATAGCGGTCTCCATGATCAAGTGTCTGGGAAATTACCGTACATTTTTCAAAGATCTCTTTCTTTCGAAGCATTTCCAAAATATTAAGCTGATAATTTTTTTTCGAAGCACATGCCCTGTATAAAATATTCATGATAAACTCCCTTCCAGACGTCCCAAAGCATATTTATGTATCTTTTCCCCGCTCGTCCCATCCAGATTCACTACGGATTTCATTAAAAGCTCCATGCGGCGTCCTTTTCCAGAATCTTCACCATCCATCACACCCTGCACAAAGCCCTTCAATGATTCTGGAGCCTCACCGTCCGCCGTCCATCCTGTCAGGGCTATAAAATCAACTCCGCGGTAATCAAATGCATAATAACACTCATCTGTCGGCGGCACGCCGTTGTGGCTGCTGACTGCGACAGGCTTTCCTGTCACCGCATAGGTAAAGCACAGGGAGCTGTAATCGCTGATCATGCAGCTTGAAGCACAGATAGACGGCATGGGATCTTCCATATGATCCAATATAAAATATTCACACTGTAGATATTTCTCAACGAATTCCATATACCTGTCATACTGCCAGGGCCGCATCGTTTTAATCGTAGATTCCAGCAAAGGATGCGGCCTGTAGATAACTGCGGCATGGCATATGTAAATCAGCCATCCAAGCAGCGCGTCATACTGCTCTATCGTATTTTTATCTCCCAAAAATGTACCTACGCTGCTGCATACCAGAAATACCTTTCTGTCTTTCAGCTTATTTTTCCAATTCCCTAAAACCTGGCACTCTCCCAGATGATTCAGCACATAATCAAGCTTAGGACTGCCTAATACTGCTATTTTTTCAGCTGCATTTCCATTAGCCTCCATCAGCGCTTTATGTACTTCAGACTGTGCAATGATAAGGTCCGCATTCCACATCCCGGTCGTCTGGAAAGACACTGCTGCACTTTCCGCCGATTCATATGCTCCTGGCACAAAGTAAAACAGATAGACCAGCAGATCTGTATACTTTTTCAGTTCCCTCGAATAAAACGCCGGATGGACTGAGGTGACATAATTGTGCTCATCATAAGGATTATGAAAATAGATCACCTCCGGCATCAACTGCTCCAGATCCAGCTGCATGCAGTCCACGATATCTACATAATCAGGCATCCGGCCTCCCTCATAATGCATATCGCCAAATGTCCCGTCCGGTTTCCGGTCAAAATACGGTATCGGAGCTACAAAAACTGTACACCGCGGGTCCCTGCATGCCGCAAGCCAGACAGACTCCATAGAGTCCCACATGCTCGCTTTATACGGAAGGAAGAGCAGGAGGTACTGTATTTCCTCTTCTCCTGCTAGCTTGTGCTGCATTTTGCCCAGATCTGACCTGATCTCAGCCAGAGCTTTGTCGATCTCTAGATTATGCACATTTATATCAGAATCTTCATCTAACTTATCATGCGAAATCAGGCTGGTTATTTTATTGAAACCGTTTCTGATCCCTCTAGATATATTCTGATATTCCTTCTGCTTTTTTTCAGAAAAATCTGTCATGACTGACTTTTCGATTATTTCAAAAGCATTCAGGTATTCATGGATCACGGTCTGCATTGTTTCAAGCATCCCTCCATGACATATCACATCGTCCAGACCTCGGCGAACTACATCAATCAGCTCCATCAGCTTCTTCTGCTTTATCCTTCTCACTGCTTCTCCTCTCCATGCAGGTAAAACAACTATATACACTTAATCATGCTCAAACCGATACCTGATACGATCATATTCTTCACCTGACCTGCGGAATTCTTCCATCTGTTTTTCATCTGCCCATGAAAATCTATTATGATGTATAGATATCGTATGATTGGAAATCCTGTATGTATGAAAACCAGGTATGCATGGCGACATAAATTCCGAAGGAAATACGCTGGCACCCCTGATTGTCTGAAATTTATTTTTCTGCTTTAACCCAAGCTGCTTAAATATTGGTTCTTCACGTATTGTATTTGTATCCGGATTCAGATCACCATGATCATTTCGAAAAGAAAAGTGGTCATAAGCCTCTACCAGACTTCTGACTACTTCCTGGCCTTTTACGCTGCCGAATCCCAATCCCGTGGCAATCCGCCCATAACAGCCAAGCCCATAAAATGCTTCATTGTAAAGCATGTCATCTATATTTTTTATGACCTCAACATCCGTATCAAAATAAATGCCTCCGTATGTATTAATAATATCTAATCTGGCAAAATCTGACACAAAGCTATACTTTCCGGCATCATATGCCTCCTTCATAAATGGATGCTTTGTGACATCATAATTGTCTTCGTTCCATTCGATAATCTCATAATCCGTACAGTACTTTTTCCAGCTGTCGATACATTTTTCCATCAGCTCCGTCTTTGGATTCCTGCCAAACCAAAAATAGTGTATCGTCTTGGGAATCAGCGGCTGTTCACTGTGGCGCACGGGCACATGCCGGGCATATTCCATGTCATACTTCATAAACGGATAGATATAGCAGTCTATATCGTCCAGTTCATGATACTGGTCCAGCTGCTCAATAATTGCAGCAAAATAATCACTCGTTATTATAAGTACTGTATGTTCATCAGCTGCTTCTGCCAGCTGCTCCGCTGATAGGACCTTAGCCGTCCTTCTATTTGGCAGGCCGAAATCCCTGCCCTGCTTCTTCTTATCATTGTCAGCCAGATAAACAATCCTGTCTTCAAAATGATGTTCTTCAAATTCATTGCACAGGCTGAGCGGCATTACATATGCACCAAAGCAGATGACCTTTTTATCCGCTGTCCGCCGTGCAAATTCATTTACTGTACAATTTCTCAGTTTCATAATTTTTATTATTTTTATGTGCTAAAGCGCCGTCACACTTTCCCCGCTTTTTGACACATAGTCTATTATCCTCTCATAATCATCAAAGTAATCGATTTCCGCCCAGAACCTGCCGTCCACGTCTACCGTGTACACATCCTTCTCGCGGTTGTCCGTATAGGAATACAGAATGTTTTCCCACCATGCGTCATGCTTCTGGCTTTGGATCATCTCATCCATGCGGCTTATGAAATGCGGCAGGAAGTTTTTTTCAATCTTGGCCATCCCAACATATTCACAGGTACGCTGCTCCAGCGGAAGCCCTTTTCCGTATTTTTCAATACGCCCATCCAGGGCCGTATAAAAGAAATAGTCTCCCTCCTTCGTCCGGCTCTGGTCAATCGCCATCACCGGACTGCGGCTGTCATGAATAACCAGCTCCAAAATTTCACGTGAGAAAAAAACATCCGCATTCAGAACCAACAGATCGTCATTCAGTTCATTCCTTGCAAACCAGAGGCTTGCAATGCTGTTTGTAATATCATAAAACGGGTTATAACAGTATGTAATATGTTCAATCCCGCCTAGAGCTTCTTTAATCTTATTTTCGCAATATCCTGTACAGACTACACATTTCAACCCTTCTGCCTGCAGAAGTCCTACGGAATTTCTGATCAGCGGCACGCCGTTAACCGGCAGCGTGGATTTCGGCACCATCTCTACATTTCTGGCTATCCTTGTCCCGCGTCCGGCCGCCAATAAAACTGCCTTCATCTGCATACTCCTTCCTACTGCTTCTGTATTTAATAAAATAAGGCACATTGGTCATCCACCATCCGGCAGATGGTGCAGCTATTGCTGCTTCGCTCCCTGCTACGTCATGCACCTGCATGTTCACAGGGTCCTGGCATGCCCAATACGCAGCCACTGCTGCCTTCGCATGCCGCCTGCTATTTTTATATCATGGACCTGCCGGCCAGTCCTTCCGGTAAAACACCGGCAGAAAGCACCTGCCGGGATTTATCCGGCCTGCGGTCCTTATGACTATCATTCAGCCTGAAGGAACCGCGCGCATTACGCCATCTGCGGTCCTTCTGCTTCTGTAAAACCAACTGTATTTATCTTCATCTGATCGTGCAGCCCTGTGGTCAGAGCACATGAAATGTATGCGGATAATCCGCTTGTAATCCTGCCGAACGGCACTGCGCCCCGTCTCCCTGCCCGCGCTTTTTAACATTACAGGCTGTATTTATCTTTTCAGCCTCCCTGTATCCACACGCCGGGCAGCTGAACTCGCCGTCCTTTTTTATCCCTTCTGCCCCGCATACGCTGCACATGCTGCTGATCCCCTTTCCGAATACCTCCGACAGCTCCACAGACTCTTCTTTGCACTTTTGTGCCAGCCGCCTGCGGATATAGCCCCGCTGCCATACAGACACTGCATAGTTAATTTTTCTGTTCACGCCTCCGCCCAGCGGCTTCGGCAGCTTTGGAATATAGACAACACCCGGCTTTTCGGTCTGGAAAAAACGGTTCAGCTCATGATTGATATAACTGTGCAGCTGTTCTTCATAACGGCGCTTTTTTGCATAATATTTCTTCCTGCCAGGATTATTTGCACGATTCCTCTGATAACTGGCTGACTGCATGCGCAGCCAGTCTGCATATTCCAGCTGATACCTGCCCAAATCCTCTCCGTAGCAGCGTCCCTGGTCTGTCGTCAGCATCGTATGCATCCCAAAAGCAGCGCCGACCTGCCCGGTATAATCTTCATGGCTGCGGATACCAACATCTACCGGGACGTGGATCTCAATGCCGCTTTCCAGCGGATACAGCTTTATATGCAGCTGCCGCTTGTACTGGTTATTATCCGTCAGCGGAATATAAATGCGTCTGCGCTTCTCTTTCACTGAAATATAGATACCGTGGTCGCCGTACCTGTATGCCCGCTCCGAAATTGAAAACCCCAGTACACTGTCTGTATGCAGTGTGGTATGGCATTTGCGGACCTGCCGGCACAGATAACGATCCAGCCTATGTGTATCCACACGTGCCGCCAAAGACATATACTGTGCCTGTATTTTGCCCGGCAGGTTTACCTGCTCACCGTTGAGCACCTGTCTGAACGCATTGCCCACCTTCAGCAGAAACCGCAGATAATGCCTGTCTTCATCTGTAAATCCCTCATTGCTGCCCAGTCTTTTTGACACCTCCGACTTCGTACGTGTCCATTGGCTCTTGATATCACCCAGCGCGTCAAAAACCGCCAGATAAAAATAAACTGCCGGCATGCAAAGCCGGATGCGCAGACCGCTGTCTGTCATCTCATTTTGAACCGTGTACCCCGGATAAATCTTGGACAGGCTGCGGATACCGCCATAGCGCTGATATACATAATTTTTGACGCAGCGGTAATCCTCTGCAATTTCTATCAGCCGTTTCATATCCTGATCAGGTACTGGTTCTTTATTCAGCTGTCTTACAGTCTTACAGATTTTATCCTGCGGCATACAAGCCCCTGTCTCCTTTTTACTGGCAGCGCAGCAGCTGACATAATTTCAGATGCAGCTGCCTGCTGGAGCGTGTTTGAAAAATCATTCCTGCGATCTGCACACCCCACTTTGCGGAGAATTCATCCCAAATTTAATCAACACAGCCCACTATGCCTCATAAGTTTGGGATAAATTCTCCACCAAGTGTGAAGCACATCTCACAGAAAGCATTTTTCAAACACGCTCTAGTTCCAAAAAGTGTACTTTTTGAGACTAAACGTCATTTGAGCAAAATTACCCAAAAAAAGGGGTTAACTTCCTTGACTTTTTGACGATATTATATTAGAATAAAGCTCGATTCAAAGAAAATTGAAAGAAAAAAGGCAGTCTCAAAAAGTACACTTTTTGAGACTGCCTTTGTTATATAATACCATCAAAATATGCGGTAATTACCAAAAAAAGGATTATTAACTTCCGCAGCTTTTTGACGATATTATATTTAGAATGAAACTCATTTCATTAAAAATATGCCATAAAAGAGGCGGTCTCAATCATGATTTCTGAGACTGCCTCTTTTATTTGTTTCCATTATTCTAGAGCGTGTTTGAAAAATCATTCCCGCGATCTGCACTCCCCACTTAGCGG
>CAJUHV010000087.1 GCA_910586445.1 uncultured Eubacterium sp. | reverse complement strand
TTCAGCAGCGGGTGTCTTTATTTTGTGCAATATTTGGTATTTACTCATTTATAGCTAATAAGTATAGGAGGCTGTTTTTTGTTAATGTGGAGGAAAAATTTAATGAATAAACCAAGAAGGGTAAGAATTTATAAATTGAGCACATTTGATACATTTACAGATGAAGAGCGTGTGCTGAATGAAGCTTATAAAAATGCATCTGCAAAAGAGAAGCCGTTATTGAAGCAGATCAGGGATGAAAAGACTGCATCCTATGACGGCATCCGCAGGATTGAAAGAAATAAGCTGTATACATATTCGTATGACAAAGACAAAAATATCATCAAAGGATCTGAAGCTGAAAATACAGACAGGCAGATAGCTTTATTTGAAAGTGAAATGGTGCGCTGTACTGAAAAAAATCTGGATAATTTTCCGCTTATTATGGAAATTGTTTACATGAAGATTGCGAACCAGACATTGATTTTTCATCAGATCATAGAGAAGGGACTGCTGATAGATGGAAAAAAGTATATTTTTTATTCAGCTACAGCAAATCAGATGAAAAATGGAGAATTTGTTTTGATAATGGAAAGTTTTTATAATAAGAATCAGAAGAAATTTATGTGCGGCCTTACAGATGAGGCTATTAATAAAAAAGGCGGATGCAACAGCGGGAAGTATCTTGCATATAAAGGGCTTCCATTGTCATCATCAGTTATGCCTGATGGATACAGCATGGATATTGAAAAGTGCCTTGTCGTGCCGGATTTTGAAACAGTGATAAACGAAGAAGCGGAATGCATTGATATTGACCATGAAAAACGGGAGATCGTAAAAATTGAGCGGAGGAAGGAAGATGTAATAATTCCCCAGACAGACGGTGCAGGAATGTTTCTGCCCGGAGTGCTGCCGTCTTCGGCACAGGTCAGATGCGGACATTTAAAAGGTGCGCTGTTTCCATTTGATTTCCGTAAGTTTTTAATGCAGGATGAAGCAGAGGGCATAAGGCCTGATCCAGTTATCAAAGATGCATGGGGAGATACACACGATGTAATAAAAGAAGATATACAGGTGATTTTTACAGCATCGCAGATGAAAATGTGGAAGTATTATGATTCGTGGGAAGAATATAAAACGGCATTCCATGAAAACGATATGCACATTGCCATTAATAAATTTGCAGATACAGAACCTAAAGGATATGCAAAAACGAGTTATCAGTTCATTCAGACACTATCGTCAGAGAAGCTTACAGATGAAAAAATAGCAGAATTATGCGCAGATACAGTGGAATATCTGAATAAAATGAAATCAGATTTGGATACGATGATTCAGATTGCCGGCAGAGAAGATGATTACATATCGCTTGCACTGGAACAGTATAAGGAGCTGGTTTATGACAGGTTCATTCAGGATAAAATAGAAAGCAAATTCAAAAGTGAAAGAAATGATGCAAGAGGGAACAAACTGATACTGAAAGATTCTTTATACAGCTACATCTGCCCTGATCTTTATGCGTTCTGTACGTGGCTTTTCTGCGGCGTAAAGAATCCAAAAGGCATTGTGCCGCGCAGCCATGTATATAACAGTTTTTTTGATGATAAGCCATATGATAAAGTAGACTGCCTCAGAAGCCCGCATTTGTATGTAGAACATGGCATACGCAGTCTGGTAAAAGGGGAAACTCTTGAAAAATGCAGGGAATGGTTCAGCGGATATGATACAGTCGTAAGCAGCCATGACCTGTTATGCAGGATGCTCATGTTTGATGTTGACGGCGATGAAATACTGCTGACACCAAATCAGACGATAATAGAGTGTGTTCCTGATGATATTGTGCCTTTGTATTATATTCCTTTTGAAGCTGTAAAATCAGAAATCAATGCAGAAACAGTATATAATGCTGTGGTGTCTTCCATTGAGAATACTCAGATCGGGGACATTTCCAATGTAATGACAAAAAATTATAATAATGTGGATACGGATATGGAATTTAATAAGGTTATGTGCTGCTATAATAATTTTTCCATTGACTTTCCAAAAACACAGGATATTATCAGTCTCGGCATGTATGAGAAAAAATACATTGCATTAAAAAATGAGAAGAATCCATATTTTTTCAGGTATGCAAAAGGCAGGAGTGCAGATTCCTGTAAAAAAATAAGCGGCAGCAATGCTGACAGGATCTGTGCATATATCCATAGGGAAACAGGAAATAAAAAGTATGCATGGAAGGATAAAGAAAAGAAATTTGATCCGTCCATTCTGTTTAACCGTGAAAATCCAGCAAAAATAAATACTGGAAAGTATGAGGCACTGGAAAAGGCCATGTATGCACTGAGGATGAAGGAAAGGGCGCTTGTATCCAGCATAAATAAAGCGTCAAAAGAAATGTGCAGGTCAGACGGGTGGGATTCAAAGGAAAGCAGGTATGATGTATTTTACCATATGTGCGAAAAAGTGATTATGAATATTTTCGAAAGCAGGGAAGAAGCTGCTGAATATCTTCTGGACATGGAATATCTGCAGAGAGAGAATGAAAATAAAAGCAAAAATATTTTATGGAACTGTTTTGGAGATCTGATCTATGCAAATATATGCAGCAACCGATGTTACACAAATGTAAGACAGCGGAGGAAACATTATAAAACATCGGGGAATGTAATAAATGATGTAGAAAGAAAGGCACTGGAAATATTAAAAGATAAACCGGATAATACCGCAGATATTTATAAGGAAGAGTATGCCTGGCTTGATAGTCTGTCATACAGGCATGGATGCAGCCTTGACAGGGAGCTTTTGTATGTGCTGCTAGTCCAGCAGAAACGTTCTGATGGGAAAGCCAGGATATATGTAAACCAGAAGAAGCAGCTTACATGCAGCACAATTGATAAATGGCTTGGCGACGGCGTATGTGTATGCAGAAAAGGGCTGGCAAGGCTGCAGGGATTAGGGGCTGTATCGGTTGAGAACGTAAAAAGAAAATATTATGAGATAAAAGTCAATGTGCCCAAATTTAAAATAAGGAATAAGGCGTTCACGGTATCACAGAAAAACCCGCTTCCAGAATTTTATAAATATAATGGGGAACGGAAGGTAGGGGAGTGTATGATCTGCGGGAAATATTTTATTAAAACTGGAAATATGCAGACATGCGGTGCAAACTGCAGCAGAGAAAACAGAAAGAGAAATAACAAGAGAATCACGGCATAAAAATTTGTCATTTTTAATTTTATAAGGAGGTGACTGAAACGCCTTTATTTTCATGGGTTTACGGTGCTGAAACTAAAACCGTCAATATTGAGCAGGGAGAGGGGGACAGCTCTAATTTACAATCATTCATACAAAAATATTGAGGGAGGAAACATGAACCAGGAAATACTCAGGGAAAGATTAAATCATGTTATTGATTCCGGGCTTGTTGCAAGGGCAGTAGCAGGGAAGACAGGTATTGCTGCGGACGTATTGAGCCGCTTTAAAAATGGATATGTCTGCCTGCGTGAAGAAGATGCCGCAGTACTTGAGTCGTATCTGGATAAGGTAGTCATACCATAATAAATCAAGGTAATAACGTCATTTACATGATGCTTATTATAAAATATTCAAAACAAAGAATGGAATATCATACTATTATTATCAGCAGCGTCCCGCCATTGTGGAAAAGGGCAGGACATGAAAACTGCTGATAATGGAATGTGGTGCCTGACGGGGCAGAAGAAATCCAGAATCACAGGGCGGGATGCGTGTCACAGCCGTTCCGTCCATTCATGCGCCGACCTCCACTGAGGTGCATGTAAAAAGTACTAAAACAATTCAACGATTACAAAATCCTGTACAGATTCCAAGAGGCACAGGTCATCCGGCATCATTCTCCACAAATGCTGCCGGATGAAGTATCGAATATATTTTTATAAAAATTTTATTTAATATAAAAACAAGATTAAGCATAGGAAGGAACATATATGGCACAGAAAGAAAAACAGAAACTCAGCCGGGAAGAGCTGGATAAGCAGAAGGAGCTGCGCGATCTTTACAGGCATACATTAGAAAAAGGCACACAGCAGTATATAGCAAAAATGACAGGGATCAGCGCGCCCGTGCTCAGCAGTTTTAAGAATGAAAAGATAAACCTCTATCCGTATTTATATGTAAAATTAGAGGCGTACTTAAAAAGAAGCGAATCAAAATGACTGCTGCAATAGTAAATCTTGGATAATCTGAACATCAAAAACAGCAGTAAATCAAAATAAAATCTTAAAAAATTCCAGAATAAAAGAAAAAAGACGAATTTTAATCAAAAACAGTGAAATTATTATTATTTTTTACAAAAATTCAAATTACACAACATGATATCAAATATGTCAATAACTATACCACAGTTTTTCATGGCTGTAAACAGGGAAATTTAAAATTATTGAAAATCTGAGGCATGGATACTGGCGGAGAAAGGAATAAAGCACATATGGCAGGAAATAACTTCTGGATTGATCTTGTTGCGTCCCTGAAAAAGGGACAGAGCAGGAAGCAGATCCAGTCAGATGCTAAAAATCTCGGAGAAATAAAAGTACCGCTTGTCGGGACGCTTGACAAGGCAAAGACAAAAGCACAGATTAAAAAGGATCTGGCATCACTAAACGGCACGGTAAGGCTGACAGGAAAAATAGACGGAAAAGGACTGAATGATTCTGTCCAGAAGGCGGCACAGGATGCTCAGAAAAAAGTAAAATCGCAGCCTGTAGAGATTGATTTTAATGTAAGAAAAGACAAACTGATTAATGATATTAAAATATTAGGACAGCAGAACAGCAGAATATTTAAGGACGCTGCAATGTCGCAGAAATATAGCCGGCTTCTTGACAATGCAAAATTAGCAGCATCTGCCAGACAGGTACAGTCGCTGAGATTACAGTTATCCGCAATGAGATCAGAAATAAGGGCGGCAAATTTAAATGGACTGACTCTTGGAGATACCTTTAAAAAGACATCAAAAAGAGCCGCTGAATTATTCGCAGGCACGGGCGGGATAATGCTTATGACCCAGCAGATGAGGAAAGCATGGCAGGAAGCATTAGAGCTTGGTAAGGCATATACTGATTTAATAAAGGTGCAGGATCAGCTGTCAAGGGGTGATTATCCAGAATATCTGGACAGGTGCAGCAGAAAGGCGCAGGAACTGGCGGCGGCACAGAAAGGACTGATTGAAGGTGCAGCTGAATTTTCAAAATCCGGCTATAGCCTGTCTGTGAGTGATAAGCTGACAGAGAAATCAACAATATTGACAAATGTAGGGGATATGAGTGCGGCAGATTCTGCAAAAGCCGTTATATCCGGCGTACAGGCTTATGACACAGTGGACGGCTTTTCAGATGTTGTGGATAAAGCAGGGGCACTGATTGATAAATATAATGAGATCGGCAATACGGCAAGCATAACGACTGCTGAAATCGCGCAGGGTGTACAGTCTGTAGGCTCTGTCTTTTCTGACGCTAATACATCCGTAGATGAATTTATAGCACTCCTTGCAGCAGGAAACAGACAGTTCCAGGACGCTGATTCACTTGCATTAGGACTCCGTACTGCTGCACTCCGTATACGTGGATGCACCGTAGAACTGGAACAGATGGGCGAATCCACGGAAGGCGTCTTTACATCTGCTGCGTCTTTGGAGAAGAAGATACAAGACCTTACTGACATTAATGGTTCCGGCGGGGTTAAAATTCTTGAAGCAGACGGAGAAACATTCCGCAGCATTTACGATATTTTCTTAGATATTTCTAAGGTATATCAGCAGATGTCTGATACAGACCAGAGCGCACTGTTAGAACTTATATCAGGCAAGCACAGAGCCAGTGCAATTTCTGCAACGCTCAACAATATGGCAGAAGCGCAGGAAATCTATCAGAACAGCCTGTCAGCAGCCGGATCGGCGCAGAGGGAATATGACAAATATTTAGAATCAAGCGAGGCAGCGTTAAACAGATTTAAAGCCAGTATGACAGAAACTTACCAGTCAGTCATTGACGGTAAGACAGTCACGGGAATTTTAAACACGGGAAATGCAGTATTGCAGTTTGTAAACAGTCTTGGACTCGTGGAGTCAACGCTGAGAGGCTTTGTATTGATCGGCGTTGCAAAAGGGATCACTGCATTATCAGCGGCATTTAAGGCTTCTGCCATTCAGGCATCTAATTTCGGAACAGCCTTAAATACGGTGAAAACAATGTCTTTCCTGACAAGAGGGACGCAGGAATGGACACAGGCGCTTAATACGCTGAAAACCGTTTCAGCCGGACTTACGGAAGCACAGTTAAGGCAGGTATTATCAAGCGAAGCATTAAGCAGAAATAACCGCATTGCAATTCTTCAGACAGCAGGGCTTACGAAAGCACAGGCGCGGGCAAAACTGGCAGAAATGGGACTCACGCAGGCAACAAATGCACAGACAGCGGCACAGATAAGGGCAGCATCAAGCGCATTTTCGCTGAAAGCAGCCGTGACAGGAGTTGGGGCAAGCCTTAAAGCAGCCTTTATGTCTAATCCAGTCGGCATTATACTCATGGGCTTATCAACCGCTTTTGGAGTAGCCGCATCTACAATGTCGAAATATAAGCAGAAGATAGAAGAGACACGACAAAAATCAAAAGATGCAGCTGAAACAGCAGGAAATCTGAGCAGTGAAATATCAGAATTAGCTGGAAAGTATTTAAGCTTATCAGAAGCAGTAAAGACCGATAAATCAGCAAAAGACGATTTAATCAGCACTCAGGAAGAAATCATTAAAAAACTAGCGCTTGAAGGCCAGAGCGTTGATGATTTAATTGCTAAGTATGGTTCTCTTGACAATGCCATTAAACAGACGAGCCTTGATAAGCTCAGCGAACAGGAAAATGACCTGATTTCGGGCGTAAATGCCGCAAAAGAAGAGCTTCTGGATGCAGGCAGAAATAACTGGTCAGGCAGCAATAATATCATATCCGCAGCGGGCAGGGATGCAGTAAAGGCATGGCAGGTTCTTGCTGATAAGGGAGTCATAGACAGCAGCAGCTATACGAGTTTTGGCGGCACGATGCTCCTTAACGGCGATGACAGCACGGCTGATGCTGTACTTCAGAAGTATCAAAAACTACAGGATGCAATGGATGCACTGAAGGAATCCGGGCGGTTTACAAGTGAAGAGCTGTCAGAAAATCCAGTATGGAAACAGATCTATAAGCGTTCGAATGAAATGAAGGGTGCCGTGGATGAGTATCAGTCATCCATAAAAGAACTGAATGCTAATTTAGCAGAACAGGAAATGCTGAAATCCTTACAGGGGAAAGAACTGCCTGATTCAGAAAAAGAATTTGAATCGTATAAACAGGGGCTGATTGATTCAGCTGCTGCGAGTAATCAGTTTATAGGAACCCAGGAAGACATTGAGAATGCAGTCAATGAATGCCTTGCATCCGTGCCGGAGTTTTCAAAATACTACACAGATCCACTCAAAAAAGAGCTGGAAGAAGCAAATGCAGTATTGGACAGGGATAATCCGGCTGAAAAGATAAAATCCATCACAGAAGCACTTTCCCAGTCTAACGGCACAGAAGACGGTACATGGGCAGATGATATAGAAGACTACAAAGAAAAATTATCATCTCTCCAGTCATATCTTGAAAAATTCAGAGATGGTTCCTATACACCAGAAGACTTATTATCACTTGCAGACGAGTTTAATATTATTGGCGATACCGCAGAAGAACGTATATCCAAAGTTGCCGCTCTGATGCAGTCTGAGACAAGGAAAGCTGTTGCAATTATCGACAATATCATTTCTGCCGGCAATCTGGATGATGCAACCATTGCGGGATTGAATGAATATAAGAATCTTTTACAGGATATATGCGATATTGATTTAAACGGGAATGTGAGTTTTGATTTATCTGGCAATGCTTTAGCAGACGTTCAGAAATTATCCCAAGGTCTTGACCAGTTAGACAAAATATACGCAGATATTTTAGATAAAGAAGACTTTGACTGGTCATCCATTCTGAACAACGATTCATTCAAAGAACAGTTCGGCACTTACACAGAGGAATATGAGAACTTCATTAATACTGTTGCCAGTTCGCCGAATGATATAAATGCGTGTCAGGATGCATTTAATAAGCTTGCATCAGCCTACCTCTACGGCACAGGAGTGCTTGACGGCGTTACAGAAGCAACAAAGGCTGGCACAATCGCAATGCTTGAGCAGATGGGCGTTGCCAATGCTGCCGCAATTGTTGAACAGGCATTAATCGAAAATGAAAAGATGCTTGCGGCACAGAAATATGCAGCCGCAAAAGGATGCAGAGACCTTGCAGAGGCAACCTATGAAGAGATCCAGGCGCTGATTAAGGAAGGCGACGCATCAGAGGAAACGCGGAAATGCCTTGAAAGGCTTGCGCTTGAAAAATGGAATGTCCAGAAGATTGAAATCAATACAAAATCCGACATAGACAACATCATAGCAATGGCAAATGCCGCAGGCGCTTCTGCCGACCAGATCGCAAGGCTGAAAACCGCCATGTCATCCCTCAGTGTGCTCGACACGGGAATTTCTGACACGTTTACAAAAGATCCGGGCATTGAATTCACCGGAGACGGCGGATATTCTGAATTTTTTGAATTTGCATCAAAGAATAACCCGGACATAAAAAACGGTGCTGCTTATAAGAAGCAGGCAGCTGATGCAGCAATGCGCACGCAGGAATCTGTCATGAATGAAGTCAGGGATCTCATGAAAGACATTCAGGACAGTGCATTTGAGAAGCTTGACCCGAAAGATTTCTACCCGGAAGTGAAATATACCGGAGGAACCACGACCAGAGACACCCGTGAAAGGCTTGCAGAGGAAAAAGAAAAGGCTGAAAAAGAAGCTGAAGAGACAGCGGAACAGTTTGACTGGCTTGAAACAAAACTGGATAACCTGTCTGATGCAGCAGCAAAGGCAAAGGACAAGATCAGCGACCTCCTCTCCTTCGGTTCAAAGAAGAAACAGACGCAGAAGGCAATCGAAGCCACTACAAAGGCATTAGAAGCCGAATACAAGGCTATGAAGCGTTATGCGGAATATGCCGAAAGGTTCTCGCTTGACGCTGCAAAGGAAACTACAGAGACTGTTACGGAAAGCGTATCAGGTGCGATCAGCGATGCTGTTTCTAATGCCGTGAGTTCTACAGCCCCTGATGTTGTTGCAGAAGCAATGAAGTATGTCGGCGTGCTTGACTATGTCTGGGGCGGAGAAAGCTTAACAAAAGGTGCCGACTGTTCAGGATTCATACAGCAGGTTTATAGAAAACTCGGCATGGAGATTCCAAGAAATACCACCGGGCAGTATGGTGATTCAAACAGCATATCTGTCAGTAAGGCAGACCTGCAGCCTGGAGATCTTGTATTTTTCCAGGGTTCTCTCGGCTCACCTGGAAATCCAAGGCACGTTGGAATTTATGCCGGAAACGGACAGTTTATCGATTCGCCGACAACAGGCAGAAAGGTTCAGATTACATCCCTTTCCAGCCGCAGTGATTATGTTGGTGCAAAACGCTATGCGGGAGCCTCTTCTGCCCCGGTAAATTATTCCCCGTCTTCCGACACATCCACAGCAGAGACATACACAAAGACAGTTCCCGGCATTCCTCAGAAGACTCTTGAGAAATACTGGAAGCTTGTCCGTGAAGGCTCCTTCGATGTCGAGACGATCACAAATGAGAAACTGAAAAATGCCATCAAGTCGTATCAGGAATGGTATGAGAAGATGAAATCATGCCGCGACAAGATTGAGGAATTAAACAATACCCTCAAAGAACTGTACCAGACAATGGCAGACATCCCGATTGAAAGGCGGGATAAAAATGTTGAGACTCTTGACACACGCCTTGACATCCTCAATTCCAAACGCGACAACATCAGTGCTGTCATTGTTAATAAGGAAAAATATAAGGAAACTTCAAAAAACCTCAGCCAGTCAAGGAAGGCAGTCAGAAAAGGAATGCACACAAAGGCACAGAAGAATGCATCCGGCCTGACTGCTGAAGAGTTAAAGACCATCCAGAAACAGATGAAGGCAGGGCAGACAATCCCTGCAAAGATTCTGGATAAGATTGAAGACGGATCATTTTATGAGACATGCAAGGAATATAACGATGCAGTCTATGAGCGGAGCCGCTATTCAAAGACCATGCGCACGGCTGCGCAATCCATTAAGAAATATAACACTATTTCTGACCAGATCCTCGATGCCGAGAAAGCAAAGACAAAACAGTATAAGACTGCGTATAATGCAACATCTAAGAGTTATGGCAGATCCCTCACAAAAGTCACAAATAAGGGGAAGAAGGCTTCAAAGGCTGTCAGCGGGAAATCCGGGCTTGACAAGAAGACCATCAATAAGATTAATTCTTATATCAAAAAGAGAAAAGAAATCCCGGAAGACCTGATGGCAGAACTTATTGATACTCCTGCCTATGCAGACTGTACCGCATACAATGAAGCTGTCACTGCCCGTGATGCCTTTAAGGAAAATCTTGACAGTGCAAGGTTTGACCTCCAGAAACAGCAGCAGGCGGAAACGGCGGCTGAATCAGAAGTGAAGACTGGAAAGCACCAGTATGCTGCAGACAGGAAACAGGCAAAGATCGACCGCAACAATACACGCATGGAAAATACTTCTGATCCTGCGGAGAAGAATAAGTATTTAAGGCAGAATGCGTCCCTCCTTGATGATTATTATAAACATATGACAGCCATTGCAGAACTGGAGAATGACAGTGTTGAGGCAGCAAGGCTGAAGGCAGAATGGGAAAAAGCCATTACTGACAACAAGGCTGAACAGCACCAGAACATCGCAGACCATGCACAGGCTAAGATCGACCGCAACAATGCGCTTGCAGAAAATACAGTTTCGGCTGATGAGAAGAATAAGTATGCCAAAGAAAATTTAGAGCTTCTGGATAAGCAGTACGGACATCTGCTTGACATTGCAGAGCTTCATAAGGATCATGTGGAATATGCACGCCTTGAAGCGGAGCTGCAGGCAGAGATTCTTGAAACCTACAAGTCGATGTTTGACAATGTGAAGACTGATTTCGAGAACAGGATCACCCTCATTTCAAACGGCATGTCAGACCTTGACAATGAGATTAAGAAGATCGAAGCATCTGGAAGGCTCGTGGATGCGTCTTATTATGATTACAAGATCAGCATGGAGAATGAGAACCTTGAAAAGCTGAAGGAGGAAGAAACAGAACTTGCGGAACAGCTGAAGAATATTAAGATGTTCTCACCTGCATGGTATGAGTGCCAGGATGCGATCCAGGGCGTGCAGGACGCACAGGCAGAATCACTCTCCCAGATCAAGTCTTATAAGGATGCCATAAACGAAATCGCTGATACAATACAGAACGATATTCTTGATGCGTACCATAATATTACTGATGAAGCTGACTTACTGATTACGTTGCTAGGTGATAACTTAACGGATGCTGACACGGGCGGGATTACTGAAAACGGCCTTGCTGCACTCTCCCTGTATGTCTCCCAGATGAATGTATGCGGGGATGCTGCTGAATCTACAAGAAAACAGGTTCTCCTGATGAAGAAGGCACTGGAAAATGAGGAGCTTTCCTTCATGGACGAAAACGGGGTCAGGCGTGAATATGAGTCCGTCTATGAACTGAACAAAGCGCTTGATGAGATGCAGAAGCTCCACAGGGATGAGATACAGCATGAATACAGCTACGGTACTAAGATTGCCGACCTGATGAAGCAGAAATACCAGTCTGAGCTTGACTATCTGAAGGAGCTGATTGAGCAGAAACAGAAGCTGCTTGATGCCGAGAAAGATTTATACGAATATTCTAAAAATATCAAGAGCCAGACTGACAATATCAATTCCCTCCGCAAGCAGATTGCTGCGCTCAGAGGGGACACTTCCAAAGAGACAGAAGCAAGGATACAGAAATTACAGTCACAGTTAAGAGATTCTGAAGAGTCCCTTAAAGACCAGGAATATGACCGTTATATCTCAGACCAGAAAGATATTTTAAATAATCTTTATAGTGAATATGAAAAGCTCGTAAATGATGTCATGAATGACCGCGACAGGCTCTTAAAGGAAGGCCTTGACTTATTCGCACAGACCGGAGCAGATGTGCAGGATGTAATTAAGGATGCCGCTGAAGAGCACGGCTATGAAATGACGGAGGAAATGGAGAAAATCATCTCTTCCATTGAGGGAATGGGATCACTCGATTCTTATCTGGGTGTCGGCGGGACAGTCACGCAGTCACTTGACGGCATTGCAGCTGAAATAAGGAATGTATACACTTCACTCTCTTCTGACTTTAGAAGCATCAGCGGGTCACTGAATTCTACCGGCCATGAGGGGGATTATTCCACAGCGGCGGGCAGCACATCGTCAGGCAGCACATCAGGAGACAGCACATCCATGGGCAGCACTGGAACACAGCCTTCTGACACGGGCGCGCTGCAGGATGCCGCAAAAAGGACTGTCATTGGCAGGCTGCTGAGAAACGGGACAAACGCAGGCGAACCGAAGTCGTCTCTTAATAAGTATATTTACAATAAATATGGCTCTGCCCTGACCGAGGGTGAGATGGCGCGGCTTGCAAAGCTTCTCGGACTGGATTATTCAGAGTCCGACCTTGCAGCTGACAGCCCGAAACACCAGAAATACAAAAAGAAGATCCTCGAGGCACTGCAGCTGCAGGGATTCTCAAAAGGCGGCATCGTGCAGGATCTGGACAATGCATTAAGGGGAAACCGTGATTCCGTCATAATATCAGCAAATCCGGGCGAGAGCGTGTTCACTGAGAAGCAGACGGGAATGATACGTGATTATGTAAATAAGGCACCGGATTATAAAACTGTCATGGGTCTGGAATCTTACATGGATAAAATGGTTAAGATGCCGGACGTACAGTCCAGGCCGCAGGAAACAAATGTAAGGGTGGAATATGACAATGTGAATATCAACCTCCCGAACGTGATGAACTATGCAGATTTCATGAACCATGCAAAGAAAGACCATGATTTTGAGAAAATGATCAACTGTATTGTCAAAAGCCAGATGGGAATGGGACGGCGGCTTGACAAGCTCAGTGTTAATTTCAGAAATTAGGAATAAATCATCAGATAACTGGAGGGTGTAAAAGCCTCTCTGGTTATTAAAATAAAATTAAATATCCGGGAAGTATTGTGCTGTCCCGGTTCATATAGATGATGGAGGAACAGGAAATGTTTAATAAGGATAAAACAGAAAAACAATTATTATACAGCGAAATAGAGAGGTTAAAAAAGGTTAACCGTAAACTGGCAGATGAGAACAGAAGGCTGCGAGAAAATTCAGGGAAGATAGAAGAGTATAGAAAAGAATATCAGGAACTAATGGATTCTGTAGAGAAGATTCAGAAAAGGTATGAAAAACAGATGGACGCTTTTGACGGGATAGAAAAGATGTATAGGAAAGAGCTTGGGAAGCTGAAAAATAGGAATTGATAACGTGCATTATATAAAGTCAATGTTGCTGTTATATGAAAAATTTAGGAAATGAAAACAGAAAAAACAAAAGCAAAAAAATAGAAATATGAAGGAGAATAGTTATTGAATAATTTAATGAGTTTTGAGGGGCACGAGGTAGAAGT
>CAJUHV010000086.1 GCA_910586445.1 uncultured Eubacterium sp. | reverse complement strand
GCTTATGAAGGGATATAAAAGATATGATTAAAATATTATTCGTCTGCCACGGCAACATCTGCCGCAGCCCAATCGCCGAATACGTAATGAAACACCTGGTCCACCGCGATCGCCTGGAAAGCAGCTTTGAAATATCCTCAGCAGCGACGAGCACCGAAGAACTGGGAAACCCGGTTTATCCTCCTGCAAGAGATGAGCTCAAACGGCACGGAATCAGCTGCAACGGACACCATGCAAGGCAGGTGACGAAAGCTGATTACGACTATTATGATTATTTGATTGTTATGGACCGCATGAATATCCGCAACCTAAACCGCATTATCGGCAGTGATCCGATGGGCAAGGTCAGCAAGATGAGGAGCTATGCAGGGACGCAGGCAGATGTCGAAGATCCATGGTATACAGGGGCCTTCGGCGAGGTATATGACCAGATTTTAGAGAGCTGTGAGGCGCTGCTTGCGCAGTTAAAAGAAGATCTGGTTTGATTAAAATCTGTAATCAGATGTGAAAAATGTGAATTTTGGATTAAATTTTCTTAATATCCAAAAATTTGTTATACTTTTTACGAATATTATATATTAGAGCGAGTTTGAAAAATCATTTCTGCCATCTGAACGCCCCAATTCAAGCCTCCTGGACTGCTGATGTCCAAGATGATGCGGTATATTTGCCCCTTATTCGGTCAGCGCGGCCCGCTATATCATGCCCTGTGGGTACGCCTCCCTCATTCGGGACAGATTTTCCACAAGCTGTGATGCATATCATGTTCTGTGGGTACAGTTGACAGAAGGCAGTTTTAAGACACGCTCTAGAAAAAGAGTCCGCTGCAGAATAAATCATAAAATATGATTGATCATTTGGCGACAATTCTTTAAAAAGGGAAACAGGAGATAGGCGATGAAAAAAAAGAGATTGATTGCGGCATCGCTGGCCGCAGTTATTGGAGTTATGACATGGATGACGCCGGATTCCGTTCGTGCAGATGAGCATGAGGTGGAGGTTCCGCAGCTGGAAGAAGGTACCTATGTAAAGGGCGAGGCGCTTGTATCTATGACGACGACGCAGGCGGCGGCTCTTACCAGAGAAGGGACGGCGAGCTTTGACAGCCGGATACAGATTGAGGAATGCTGGGATTTTGGGGCAGCGCAGGACGGGCAGTCTGATCAGATTAAGGATTATGTGGCACTAATCAGCTCGGATACATATTCTACAGAGGAATTAATGGAGATTGCAGCGCAGAAGTATTATGTGGATGCTGTTGCACCGAACAGTATTGCGCATTTGTGTGAGGCAGGCAAAGATCCGTTGTCGGATTATCAGTGGTATCTGGACGGCCTTGGCAGCATTCCGGTGCCCAGCCAGGGTATCAACCGGTCAAAGATCAGCGTGTCATCGGTTTCGCAGCCGGTTGTGGCCTTGATTGATACGGGGGTTGATTACACCAACGAAGATATTAAGGATTCTATGTGGGTAAATCCTTATCAGTCAAAAGGACTCAAGGGGACCTACGGCTATGATTTTGCGAATAACGATGCAGATCCTATGGATACAAACGGACACGGAACGCATTGTGCAGGGATCGTTGCGGCGCAGTCGGACAATTCGATCGGGATAACTGGTATAAGCAATGCCAGAATTATGGCGCTGAAAGTGGTAAAAGATGAGCAGGAAACATTTGATACAGCCAGTGCAGTCAGCGCATTTGAATATGTCGTAAAAGCGCAGCAGCTGGGAGTTCCGATCGCGGCGGTAAACTGTTCCTGGGGCGGCGGGCGAGATATGGGGGCTGTGTTAAATACGCTGATTGATAAGATCGGCAGCTACGGCGCGCTGACCGTGTTTGCAGCGGGCAATGATGCTACGAACTGGGATGCGGTAGCCGAGCCTATGCGCCAGACGCCTTATGACCTTAAAAGCAAATATGTAGTCATTGTCGGAGCCAGCGATGAGCATGACCAGAGGGTTTATTTTTCTGATTATGGCAATACGCAGGTGGATTTATTTGCTCCGGGTTCCAATATACTTTCTACTGTGCAGGAGGCAAAGTTTCTGCCGCAGTTTTGGGAGACAGATAAGCGTGAGCGGATGACAGCATATTACAATACGATTGATGATATCAATGGACTGTATACAGCTGCGGATCTTGGCGGGATAAAGACAGACTATACGGTAAGCCTTAGTTATGAGCCGCAGGTCGGATTTATGGAGTATTCAAACGGGAGCATTAAATACACGGTAAAATACAGTAAAAAGTCGAATTTTGCAAAAGAGACGACGGGCGGCACGGTTTTAGACCAAAACAATCAGGAGCAGGCAGGATTTATATATTTGGATGTCACTAATATGAATCTGGATACGGGCAGGACGTATTATATCAGCTGTCTGCTTGCAGAAAGTGACGGCGACGGGGTGCCGGTATGGAGGACAGTAGAAAAAGTCAGCAGCCCGAAGGATTCCCGGTTTGTGACGTCCGGCGGAAAAACTTATCTGGCGCTGATCGGAGTAAGCACAAAGAGCTTAAAGCCGATAACCTATTATTTTGATAATATTGCAATATCGGTCGCAGACCCGGATACCTCGCAGTTTGAAAAATGTGACCTTATGTCAGGGTCTTCTATGGCCAGCCCGATGGCTGCGGCAGGAATTGCTGTTCTGCGTGCGGCGAATCCGTCTCTGGATGCAAAGAGCATACGCAGCCTGTTAATGAAGTGTACCAGAAGCGTAGATACAGTTGAAAATGCATGCGTAACAGGCGGTATTTTAGATCTGTCCAGAGTGGTTGTCCGCGCAGCCGGATTAAAGCTTAATAAGACTACGGCGAATGTGCGTTATGGCAGCACGCTGAAGTTAAAGGCTACCGTATCCCCGTCCAATGTGACAAATGCAGATGTAAAATGGAAGTCCAGCAATACAAAGTACGCTTCTGTGACATCTGACGGACAGGTTACTGTAAAAAAAGCAGGTGTGGGCAAGAAGGTAAAAATTACCGCAGTCACGAAAGACGGGACAAAGCTGAAAAAGACCTGTACGATTAACATTTTAAAAGCAGCCTGATCAAAAAATCATCAGGGTTTCTGCAGGCGGAAACAGATGCAGGGAAAAATATTTATCTTCTGTATATTTATCACTTGTGAACTCAAGTAAAAATGACTATAATAGAATATGGAATGTAAATTTTAAGGGTGGAAAGTTTTTTCCACTCTTAAATTATATTAAAATATTATCTTTTGTGTATAAAATATGTCCCAAAAGCAGAATAAAAGAAAAAGGAAGTAAGGCATATGGATAGAATACCGAGACCCGGAGATTTATATAGGCATTTTACGAACGAGCTGTATCAGGTGGTGACAACTGCCATTCATGCCGAGACCGGGGAACAGCTGGTGGTGTATCAGGCGATGTTCGCTGATTTTAGCGTATTTGCGAGTCCCGTGGCCCAATTTTTAAGTGAGGTAGACGGCAGTAAATATCCGCAGGCAGCACAGCAGTATCTGTTTGAAAAAATGGAAAAGACAAAGAGCCTGGAAAATCGTATAAGGCAGGCGCAGGGAAATAGTGCGGATCTACGAAACGAATTTAATAAGCAGCCGGATGGCAGCGCTATTCAAAGCAGGGATGACAGATCCGGCAGCTCTTTGCAGGATATGCAGCCGGTACCGCAGGCAGCCGTTTCGCCCGGGTGGGAGCAGCGCCCGCGTACGCAGAGTCCGGCGGAATCAAGGCGGGGGCTGCGCCAGGAGCCGTCTGAGGCGGCAGGTGCGGATTCTTATTATTATGAACGCCGCCGCAGGCAGATTGAAGAGAGGGAACAGCGCAGAGGGCTGTTCCGCAAGCCGGAAAGACACGAAAGTGCTACAGATGAGCTCCGTGCAAATCCGTGTCTGTTAAAGTTTTTAGAGGCAGATACTTATGAAGAAAAATTTCAGGTGCTCAATGAGATACAGGATGATATCACTGACCGGCTCATTGATGATATTGCCGTAGTTTTGGATGTCGTCATACCAGAAGGCGAGCTGAATGACCGTTTCAGACAGCTGAGAAACATTATTCTGACAAGACAAAAATATGAGATCAAAAGGCTGCGGTTTTAAAACCGGTCAGGTGTTTTCATGTTCAGAGGGGCCGGTTAACGATCCTCTGCTCATGGCACTGTTATGATACCGGCCGTCATAGGTTACGTCTTCACCGAACCAATCCGGCGGAATAAACGACTCAGCCTCTTCGATCGAAGAAAATTCCACCTCCGCCAGCGTAATGCCGTCCAATGCCTCACGAAATAGATCCAGTTCGATTGTATATGAGGCAGCCGAAGGGACTTGTGTATGTGCAGGAGCTGGTGCAGAGGCAGCGTCTTTCGCTTGAAACGGAATCAGGTATCTTCGTTTTGTAATGAGCATGCCGTCTGTTTTTGTGCGCAGATGCAGGTAGGCCTCCTGCGTAAGCGGCATTTCATGCTCTTCATGGGCCATCATGCCGCTGCCTTTATACGTAAGAAAATAAGAATCATCCATTTTTCGGATGCGTATAGTCGGATTGGTGCATAAATAGCCCTGCTCGATTTCGTGGTATGAATAGTCTTCCAGATGATCGGGAAGGTATTTGGGTATAAACTTGCGTTCGATTTCCATAAGGTTGTGCTCCCTTCTGTTTTCTATCAGAAAAACTTTTACGTAAAAATATTCTATGTAATAAAATTTCAATGTAAATATATTACGATGGTACAAAGGTTTTTATATTAAAACTCTAATAAACATAGCGGATTTTTTCTGAAAAGTCAACGTTTTTAAGACGATCAGGGTATAGGTGTATGTCCTTGATTTGAGAAATGAAGCATAAAAAACAAAAAATGAAAAAATAGGAGGCATTAAAAATGAGTAAAATTGCAGTATTTTTTGCAGATGGCTGTGAAGAGATTGAAGGACTGACAGTAGTGGATATGCTCCGGCGGGCAAAGATCGATGTAGTCGGCATATCGATTACAGGCAGCAGGGAAGTTCACGGCTCCCATAATATTACATTTATGGCAGATACAACTTATGAAGAGGCACAGATAGATACCTTTGACGGGGTAGTCCTGCCGGGCGGTGTTCCGGGAACGCCGAATCTGGGCGCACATGACGGGGTTGCCGCTGCGGTTAAGAAATTTGCGGAAGAAGGAAAGCTTGTAGCTGCGATCTGTGCTGCACCAAGCATTTTAGGGCAAAACGGCATTCTGCAGGGCAGGCGTGCCACATGCCATCCAGGCTGGGAGGACAAGCTGACCGGCGCTGTTGTTACAGAAGAAAATGCCGTTACAGACAACAATGTGATCACAAGCCGCGGCATGGGCACCGCAGTTGATTTTTCTCTGGCGATTATCCAGAGTCTGGCAGACGAAGAGACATTGGAGCAGGTGCGCAGAGGAATCGTATATAGTGCCTGAATGCAAAATGCAGGCGTAATCAGATAGGGATCCGTAACAAATGAAACGCTGGCAGATTTACTAAAGTCGCCGGAAACACTTTTTTAATCGTGAAGGGAGTGTGAGGAATGCCAGAGCGTGTCTGAAAAATGCTTTCCGTGAGATGTGCTTTATACTTCACGGGAATGATTTTAAAAACACGCTCTAGAGCGTGTTTGAAAAATGCTTTCCGTGAGATGTGCTTCACACTTGGTGGAGAATTTATCCCAAATTTATGAGGCATAGCGGGCTATGTTGATTAAATTTGGGATAGATTCTCCGCTAAGTGGGGAGTGCGGATCGCGGGAATGATTTTTCAAACACGCTCTAGCAGCATAATATCAAAAAATCCCTATATATTAAAAATAGAAGCCTATTTTATAAGTATCTTTTTTGCAGCGCCTGCCTTTCCATAATAATCGACTCCCTTAATAGTCTTGACACTTCTTACTTTTATGTAATAAGTTTTCCCGGACTTTAATTTTGCCGAATTTGTTGTATACGTTTTTTTAGAAGCGGCCGCGAGAACCTTATAGCTGCCTTTTTTTGCAGCAGAATACAGGATCTGGTAGCCATCGCAGCCGTCCGGCAGCTTTACAGAAGCTGTCAGCTTATGCCGGCTGTCGGATTTGACAGAGCGTAAGGCGGCTGCCTTTGGGGCATGGGCCTTCTGCAGCGCTGAGATCAGCAAGTCTGCAATTGTTTTGTGTCCTTTTATGGAAGGATGCGGGTCCAGATTGATGTCGGCAGGCTTTTTCATGTCAAAATGTATGTTGGTGAGCTCTGACCGGCTAAAAGGTGTATACACATCGATCAGCGTATAGTCCTCTGAGCGGCTTGAAAAAGCCTGATTGATTTCTGAAATATAATTTTCAGCAAGTGCTCCGATTACCGGAATGTCGATAAAAGGATTGTAAATATTTGTGACATAGATTTCGGCATTAGGAGCCTTTTGATGCAGGATGGACAGTATGTTTTCCAGTTTTTTAGGAAATGCAGCTGCCTGCTTGTGCAGTACGGGATGGTCGGACAGCTCGGCAATCAGTGATTCTGATTTCTGGTAATACTGCATAAAATCAGATAGATCGATCTTTGGCATTTCAAATCCGTCTGCAGATGAAGAGGCGTCTATACTGTCTGGATCGATTTCAAAATAATCCATAACAATCTCTATAAATGGCAGCAGCAGGTCATTGGAGCCGATCGAGAGCGTGATTAAGTCTGCTTTTTTTAAATCTGCGTCCGCGGTGCCTGCGTTCAGCAGTTTTATACAGTCACTGCTGTCGCTGCCGCTGACAGCGTAGTTGGCGGAGCTTGTCTGTAAAAAGCTGCCTAAAAGACCCTGATAGCTGTCTGGCGGGGCGGACGTCTGTTTGTGGGAGTAGCCGTCTAATCCATATCCGGCAGCGATGCTGTCACCAAAGGCTGCGTACACGGTTTTATCGGCAGCATCCTTCGCATTGGCAGTCACCGGGCGGTATAGGGCGGCTGACAGCATGCACAGCAGCAGGAGCACTGTGCAGAATCCTTTTTCTGCATATCGTTTCATAATCATTTACCTCCTTATATTATATAAATAGGAATTATAGCATATGGCAGAGTTATTGGAAACAGTCCGGCGATAAAAATATTTCCAAAACATACCACCTATAATATCTGCAGAATGATCCATACTATCATCAGATAGCGGACAGCACATACCCGCTATTAAATTTTAGATAAATTGTTTGGAGGTAGAAACAAATGTCAAGTTCAAAGAATTCTAATTCTGGCATGGCAGTGCCAGAAGCAAAAGAAGCAATGAGACAGTTTAAAGAGGAAGTAGCCTCAGAATTAGGTGTAAACTTAAAAGATGGATACAATGGTGATCTGACATCCCGCGAAGCTGGTTCAATCGGCGGCGAGATGGTAAAAAAGATGATTATGAGACAGGAAGAACAGATGAAGCAGTAATCTGCACATCTGGCAGAACAAAAAGAGGCATGCCGGACATATCCCTTAAACCTGATCTATATTAAGGACAAAACAGGGACGGTACCGGAATGCATACAGAAAAAGACGGTGAAAAAGCAGCTGCTTTCGCCGTCTTTTTCATTCTTTTTATTTTCCGAAAAAGTGCTGGTAATTTAAAAAGCTCTGTGTTATAATCTATAAATGACTGTAAATAGCTGGAATAGCAGCTGGAGAAATCGCAGGGCGCGTTTCTTACAAGCTTTAAGGAGGAAATAAAAATAATGAGTGTACAGGTTGAAAATTTAGAAAAAAACATGGCGAAGCTCACCGTCACTGTTTCTGCCGATAAGTTCGAGAAAGCGATGCAGGCGGCCTATATGAAGCAGAGGAGCAGGATCAGTATCGCAGGATTCCGTAAAGGCAAAGTGCCGAGAGCGATGATTGAAAAGGTATATGGACCAGAAGTATTTTTTGAAGATGCAGCAAACACAATGATTAATGAGTTTTATCCGCAGGCAATGGATGAAAGCGGGCTTGACATAGTATCCCGCCCGGATATTGAAGTGACGCAGATTGAAAAAGGCAAAGACTTTATTTTTATAGCAGAAGTAGCCGTAAAGCCGGAAGTAAAATTAGGCGAATACAAAGGCATTACAGTGAAAAAAGCAGAAATATCTGTATCAGACGAAGAAGTAGATGCAGAGATTGAAAAAACAAGAAATATGCAGGCACGTACGGTAGATGTAGAAGGCCGTGCCATTGCAGAAGGCGATACGGCTGTCATTGATTATGAGGGCTTTGTAGACGATACCCCGTTTGAGGGAGGCAAAGGAGAGAACCATTCTCTGGAGATCGGCTCCCATTCGTTTATCAGCGGTTTTGAAGAGCAGCTGGTAGGCAAAAATGCAGGGGATGAAGTAGATGTAAACGTGACGTTCCCAGAGCAGTACCATGCAAAGGAGCTGGCAGGAAAGCCTGCATTATTTAAGGTAAAGATCCATTCAGTCAAGACGAAAGAAGTGCCGGAGCTGAATGATGAATTTGCATCTTTAGTTTCTGAATTCGAGACGATGGATGAATACAAAGAAGATGTGAAAAAGCAGCTGTTTAAGCGTAAGGAAGACGCTGCAAAGGCTGCAAAGGAAGACGAGGCAATCCAGAAAATCATAAACAGCTCTGAGATGGACATTCCAGATCCGATGATCGATATGCAGTGCGAGAATATGATCCAAGAATTTGAAAGCCGCATTAACCAACAGGGACTTACGTTAGAGCAGTATATGCAGTTCTCAGGTGCAACAATTGACAAAATGAAAGAAAATCTTCGGCCAGAAGCAGTACAGCGGATTCAGAGCAGCCTGGTATTAGAGCAGATTGCAAACGAAGAAAATATCGAAGTAAAGCAGGAAGAAGTCGATGAGCAGATCCAGAAGGTAGCCTCAGCTTACGGCCTGACCGGCGAAAAGATGAAAGAGATCATGAGCGATGATGATAAGGAAAGCATCGAGAAAAACCTGTCTATTGAAAAAGCAGTAAATCTGATTATGGAACATACCGTAGAAGTAGAAGAGACTGAGGAAAAAACAGAAACAGAGGAAAAAGCAGAAGAAGCCTGATTTAGCGATTGTGAGTATAAATTAAGGAGGAATTTGTATGAGTTTGGTACCTTATGTCATAGAACAGACAAGCCGCGGGGAGCGCAGCTATGATATCTATTCACGGCTGTTAAAGGACAGGATCATTTTTCTGGGTGAAGATGTCAATGAGACGTCTGCCAGCATTATAGTAGCACAGCTGCTGTTTCTGGAATCCGAAGATCCGAGCAAGGACATACATCTGTATATCAATTCTCCGGGCGGCGTAGTCACGGCAGGACTGGCGATTTATGACACGATGAATTATATCAAATGTGATGTGTCTACAATCTGCATAGGAATGGCAGCCAGCATGGGTGCGTTTCTGCTTGCAGGCGGCGCAAAGGGCAAGCGCATGGCGCTGCCGAATGCAGAGATTATGATTCACCAGCCATCCGGCGGGGCAAGAGGCCAGGCTACGGAAATTCAGATTGCAGCAGAAAATATTTTAAAGACAAAAAAGAAGCTGAACGAGATTCTGGCAGCCAATACTGGCAAGCCGGTGGAGGTAGTCGCACAGGATACCGAGCGCGATCATTTTATGGATGCGAACGAGGCGCTTGATTATGGCTTGATTGACAGCATAATAACAAATCGTAATCGTGAACAAGAATAGGTTAAAGAGGGGTGAAGTGATGGCAGGCAAAAGCAGCGACAGCAAAGTAAGGTGTTCCTTTTGTGGAAAACCGCAGGAACAGGTAAGAAAGCTGATTGCCGGACCAAATGGAGCATTTATCTGTGATGAATGTGTCGATATCTGTTCAGAAATTATTGAAGAAGAATTTGCAAAGGAAGAGGCCGAGATGATGCAGTCAGAAGCGGAAATAGAGACTCCGTTTGAGATCAATCTTCAAAAGCCGGAAAAGCTGAAGTCCTTTTTAGATGACTATGTAATCGGGCAGGACGAAGCAAAAAAGGTCTTGTCTGTTGCAGTTTATAATCATTACAAACGGATTCTTGCAGATGCGGAGCTGGATGATGTAGAATTGCAGAAAAGCAATATCCTGATGCTGGGACCGACGGGATCTGGCAAGACTCTGCTGGCACAGACGCTGGCAAGAATCTTAAATGTTCCGTTTGCCATCGCAGATGCAACCACACTGACAGAGGCAGGCTATGTAGGTGAAGATGTAGAAAATATCCTGCTTAAACTTATTCAGGCAGCTGAATATGATATTGAGCGAGCACAGTACGGCATTATCTACATTGACGAGATAGATAAAATCACAAAAAAATCAGAAAATGTATCCATTACCAGAGATGTATCCGGTGAGGGCGTACAGCAGGCTTTGCTGAAAATTTTAGAGGGAACGAATGCTTCCGTACCGCCGCAGGGCGGCAGAAAACATCCACAGCAGGAACTGATCCAGATTGATACGACCAATATTCTGTTTTTGTGCGGAGGGGCTTTTGACGGGCTGGAAAAGATTATAGAAACCAGGATGGATCAAAAGTCAATTGGTTTTAATGCAGAGATTTCAGAAATCTCGGAAAAAAGCGTCGGAGAGGCACTGAAGCAGACAATGCCGCAGGATTTGGTAAAATTCGGGCTGATCCCGGAATTTGTAGGGCGCGTGCCGGTAATGGTTTCCTTAGATTCGTTGGATAAGACTGCGTTAAAGCGGATACTGACGGAACCAAAGAATTCATTGATCAAGCAGTACTGCAAATTGTTTGAACTAGACGGTATCGAATTAGAATTTTTAGAGGATGCAATAGAAGCCATTGCCGATAAGTCGTTAGAGCGCAAGACTGGTGCCAGAGGACTGCGTGCCATAATGGAAAGTACGCTCATGGAGCTTATGTACCGGATTCCATCCGATGAAACGATTCGTAAGTGTACAATAACAAGAGATGCTGTGGATAAAACTGGAGATCCGCTGATCGAATATAAGAGCGCTTGAGCAGCCGGCGGCTGCAGTAATGCTGTGTGCAGATCTAAGGCAGTTATTCTGGCTGTTTCCTAATACGTACACTGTAAAATAAACAACAGTCTGTAATTTTATTTTATGGTGTACGGGTGAAAGAATCCTTAGTCTGACTTTTACTTGATAAGATTTTGCACATGCAGCAGCGGAAGGAGAACCAACAGGGTCTCCTTTTTTTGTCTTTTAGGTTTTTATTAAATAGGGTTTACCGCTAAGCAAAAATTGAATGTCGAATATATACCTAACGCTACAGTGCCAGGCACTTTAAATACGGGGGAAAAATTATGTGTGAGATCATGAAAATAATGCCTGCGGTATCACTCCGCGGCATGGTTATCCTTCCGGGCATGATCATTCATTTTGATGTCAGCAAGCCGAATTCTGTGCATGCAGTAGAAGAGGCAATGCGCAAGGACGAACAGATTTTTCTGCTGACAGTGAAAAATACGAATGCAGATCAGCCGGAAAAAGAAGATTTCTATGAAGTCGGCGTGATTGCGAAAGTCAAGCAGCTGATAAAAATGCCGAATAATATCGTACGTGTTTTAGTGGAAGGCATAGAACGGGCGGGACTGCAGGACATTGTAGAAAATGCCGATTTTATGCTGATGCAGGTTATGCGTTATGATGAGGAGGCAGTCGGGGAAGTCCTTCCGCAGGCAGCAGATGCCATGCTGATGAGCTTAAAGGAGACGATTCATAAGTACTGTCATCTGAATCCACGCACAGGACGTGAGTTTTTAAAACAGATTGATGAAATGCAGCAGGTAGAGCCGCTGATCGATATGGCTGCAAATAGCATACCGCTGTATTATGAGCATAAGCAGCGTATTTTATCAGCTGTAAACTTAACGCATCGTTATGAAGTATTTATGGGAATCCTTTTAAACGAAATAGAAGTCATTACGATCAAAAATGATTTTCAGAAAAAACTAAAAAATGCAGTGGATAAAAACCAGAGAGAATACATTCTGCGCGAGCAGATGCAGTTAATACGCGAAGAGCTGGGGGAGTCTAACACCACCGATACGGATGTGGAAAAATTCCGTGCCAAGGCCGATAAGCTGAAGGCCGGGAAGGAAATAAAGGACAAATTATTAGAAGAAATCAACAGGTTTGCGAACCTGCCGGTAAGCTCTTCTGAAAGCGCAGTGATCCGGGGGTATATTGAGACACTGCTGGAACTGCCGTGGGACAAAGGATCTAAGGATAATAAAGATATCAAAAATGCGCAGCGTATCTTAGATGAGGATCATTACGGGCTGGAAAAAGTAAAGGAACGCGTATTGGAATTTCTGGCAGTGCGCAACCTGACCAGCAAGGGTGACAGCCCGATTGTATGCCTGGTCGGCCCGCCGGGAACCGGAAAAACCAGTATTGCAAAATCCGTAGCCTCCGCGCTGAATAAAAAATACGTCCGTATCTGTCTGGGCGGCGTACGTGACGAAGCGGAAATACGCGGTCATAGAAAGACGTACGTAGGCGCGATGCCGGGGCGCATTGTCACTGGATTAAAAAGTGCCGAGGTAAATAATCCGCTGATGCTTTTAGATGAGATCGACAAGCTGGGCAGTGATTTTAAAGGTGATCCTGCTTCTGCGCTCTTAGAGGTGCTTGACAGTGAGCAGAACAGTCATTTTAGAGACCATTATGTAGAATTACCGGTGGATCTGTCAGAAGTACTTTTTATTGCAACTGCCAATGATGCGGCAGGCATACCAAGGCCGCTTTTAGACCGTATGGAACTGATTACGGTATCCAGCTATACGGAAAATGAAAAGCTGCACATTGCAAAAGAGCATCTGGTAGCAAAGCAGATGAAGAAAAACGGCTTGAAAAAGAATCAGCTTTCGATCAGCGATAAGGCGCTGGCAAAGATGATCAGCGGTTATACAAAAGAGGCAGGAGTAAGGGGACTGGAGCGGAAGATCGGAGCGGTCTGCCGCAAAGCAGCCAGAGAGATTTATGAAAAGGAAAAAGGGAGTGTACGGATAACAGGCGGAAATCTGGAAAAATATCTGGGCATTGTCCGCTACACGCCAGAGCATGTAAACGAAAAAGATGAAGTAGGGCTGGTGCGCGGCCTTGCATGGACCAGTGTGGGAGGCGTGACGCTGGAGGTAGAGGTCAACTGTATGCCGGGAAAGGGTGAGATGAAGCTGACCGGCAAGCTGGGAGACGTTATGAAAGAGTCGGCCATGGCGGCACTCAGCTGCGTGCGCGCATTAAGTGAAGAATATGAGATCGCAGACAATTATTTTATAAAGCACGATTTTCATATTCATATCCCGGAAGGAGCTACGCCAAAGGACGGCCCTTCCGCAGGCATTACAATGGCAGTCGCGATTCTTTCGGCTGTCACAGGGATTCCGGTGCGGGCAAATGTCGCGATGACGGGCGAGATTACGCTGCGCGGACGCGTGCTGCCGATCGGCGGGCTGAAAGAGAAGCTGCTGGCAGCCAAAAATGCAGGGATTAAGACAGTATGCATTCCGAAGAAAAATGAAAAAGATCTCTCAGAGATCGACGACGAGATTACGCGGGGCATGAAGATTGAACTGGTAAGCCAGATCAAAGAAGTATTGGAAACAGCCTTAAAGCATGTTTAAATAAGCCGAATATGATTAGGCAGATATCGACTAGAAAAGGAGCATTACATGATAATAAAAAATGTGGAACTCGAAATTGTGTGTGGAATTACAAGTAAGATCCCAGATAACAGACTGCCGGAAATCGCGTTTGCTGGAAAGTCAAATGTAGGAAAGTCATCGCTGATTAATACATTGATGAACCGGAAAGCATTGGCACGTATTTCCGCGCAGCCGGGAAAGACACAGACGATCAATTTTTATAATATCAATCATGTGATGTATCTGGTCGATCTGCCCGGTTATGGATTTGCAAAGGTGCCTGAATCAGAACGTGTCAAATGGGGAAAGATGATAGAGAATTATCTCCATAAATCCAGGCAGCTGAAAGCAGTATTCCTGCTGGTGGACATCCGCCACGAGCCGTCGGACAATGATAAGCTGATGTACAGCTGGATTGTAAGGCAGGGATACCGTCCGATTATTATAGCTACAAAGCTGGACAAACTCAACCGCACGCAGGAGGCAGAGTATGTTAAGCGCGTGCGCGACGGGCTGGGGCTTGGCGAGGACGATATCCTGATCCCGTTTTCCTCCCATACCGGACAGGGCAGGGAAGAGGTCTGGCGCAAGATGGATGAACTGATCGGCTGGAAAGAGCCGGAAAAACTACAGGAACCTGTGGCCCGGAGGACAGATAAAAACCGCTGGAAGAAATCAGATAAAAAATCAAGTAAAAAATCTGGCAGAAAATCAGATAAAAAGTCTGGCAAAAAATCCGGTAAAAAGTCCGGTAAAAAGACCGATAAAAAACTAGAGCGTGTTTGAAAAATCATTCCCGCCAAATGCACGCCCCACTTTGCGGTAT
>CAJUHV010000085.1 GCA_910586445.1 uncultured Eubacterium sp. | reverse complement strand
CATATTTTCCCGGTACTCCTGATAAGAAATCTGTTCCAGACTGCAAAACAGCTGAAACAGATCCAATACGAAGCATTGAAACTTATGAAAATCCTGGAATCCGACCGGGCCTAATCCATGTGCAAAAATAGAATGGTTTCTTAAAAACACCATCTTTCGGATCTGTTTCAAACGTTCCGTACTCTCACCAGACGGATCTGCGGCAATCGGATCTCCAAGCGCGTATAAGATTACAAATCCTTCCATCAGCGACACCTGTTTTTGCAGACGAGGTGATTCACCTGTTCCAAACAGCTGTTTTTTGATCTCACAGACTTTTTGTTTCAGCAGGTCATACCGGTCTTTCAAAGAAAGATGCGCAAATTCCGGCGCACGTTTCAGATTGTATTTCACCTTTTTATAATTCATTCCGGAAACAAACAGGTTATACTCTGCCAGCCTGCGCTGCTCTATCATTTCCAACAGGCGGTAGAACAGCAGCGTTGCCATATCGTATTTTTCCTGCTGTTCCCGGACCAGCCCATTCTGGCACATCGTAAACATCAACGCCGTAATGATATCTTTGTTTTTCAGGATTTCTATATTTTTCTTGTTTTTCATCAATGGGGGTATTTCTTTTAAATAGCTAAGGATCACTTCCTGCTGTTCGAGCAGTGTGCAAAAATCCATCATTAAAAACTTCTGGTGTTGTTTTCTGTCTCTGTGAAGCTGCTTGTTTAACGCAGACATATGTTCGTAAGCAGGCAGAAAGTCCAAGGCATCCCATGCTTCATATGCTTTTGCTAGCAGATATACCAAATGCAGCTGCCGGCAGGTATCCGGGTCAGGTATGCTTTCTTTTAATACGGCCAGTTTTTCCTGTGCGCCGGCATAATTATACTTTTCAAAAAGCGCAAACGCCTTCTCGATCTCCAAATCTCCGAAAACCGCAAGAGGATTGCTGATATAAAAAAGTGTCTCTGATCCAGGCTCCGGCTTTCTGAAATCATTCATATAGTTTCGCGTACCTACATAAACAAGCTGGATGTCAATCATTGCACCGGCCATCGCAGCGGCAGCTGACATTGCTTTCGTACCGCCGGTAAAATCAATATAAATTTTTTTCGGCTTATCCCATTCCAAATATTGACGCTTGATCTCTCTGTAAATATCAAGCGGATCTCTTTCGCTTACTTTGTTCTTTTCATAAGAATCTGGTTCCAGCTTACAGTATGTCACAATCTTATATAAAACATCCTCGGTTTTTTCCGTATACAAAAATAAAATCCTGTCCGGCTGAAACAGTTTCATATTCAGCACGATCGGTTCATAAGACGTACCTACAGATACGATAAAACAGTCCGCCTGCTCAAAAACCTGCTCCCGGTTGCGCGCAATAAAATCCTCTTCGATCAGCCGCATCATGTCCGTCTCGTAAAACGCGTCTGCCAGCCTGCGCTGCTGCTCCGTCTTACGCTCCATCTGTTTCCATTGCTCCGTCAGCCTGCTAAGCTCTTTGTTCATATTACCTTGTCCTCTTTTGGTATATCCGCTTTGTCTGCATCGCGCACCCGTTTGCTATTGTCGGTTTACAACCTCTTCTATCGAAGGCAGAGCTTTTCTTCTGCTTCCAAACGATTTCAGATCCATATACCGTGTCTGTTCGTCATCCGGAATGTGCCGGGAATCCTTCATGTGGAAGAAATCTTTGATATGCGGCAGATCCGTAATCTTACGTCCGCCTAAAAAGCGGCTTATACTTTCCTGATACGCCGTGATCATTTCATTCACACAAATATCCCGAAACGGCTGCAGCTCCAGTGTTTCTCTTTGCCCGTATGCTTTTTTCAGGTCAAGCGCTTTTGCTTGTGTAATGTTTAAGGCGATTACCCCATATCCATACGCTTTTGCCTTTCCGACATTCATCCAGCAGTCCGGATCCAGACGCACCGCCCAAAGAAGCAGGCCCAGTTCATCCTGCGTCATATTTTGAAATCTTATTTTCCCTCGGAACCTGACGCCTTGCGCAAGCGGATGCATACCGGATACTACTTTTTCATTTTTCCGGTTCATTCCTGCCGTATTGACAGGCGCTTTTGTGTGCAGCCAATATTGTTTTGCCCCGCGCAGCGTGAAACCATCCGTATTATAAGTATTCGCCGGACCGCGTAAATTCTGTGGCTGTTTTAAATAGTCAAAATAGCTGGTCGGCTTTGGCTCCGCCAGGATCAACTGCTGCCCAGATGCCGCTTTCGCCCCCTCCGTTACAACTGCGTCCGAAAAAGATACCTTTGAGCGAAAACTCCCATCCGTTCCTGCATAGCCAAAAATCGCCCGGTTGTAATCGATCCGGTCCTTTTTGCATTTCTGGTTCAGACCTTCTCTTACCGTATGGTCATAAAAGAGCCTTAGGCGCGGCGTAAAGCCAAAATAAAGCCTGCCGTCTGGCTGCTCTACATAAAAAATGGGCTTTTCTTCCCCTTCGGACGGCAGGTCAAAATGCTTTTTTCCACCAAACTGCTTTAATGTTTTTTCTCTTTTATTTAAATCAATCCGAAATGCCCGGACATCTTTCTCCGGTATTGTAATCGTTTCTTTCTTTTTATCTATCTTCGGGATAATATACAATACCTTTTTCTCATTCATTTTCCCGGTGCTGACCGCATACCCTTCATTCGTATACTCTCCCGGCTTTCCTACCGCGGAAATATCCTTCAGATTTTTCACTTCATAAGATACCGGTATGTGATATGGCCGGTATTCTTTATTCGGTGTTCCCTTGTAATGCATGCCTCTGGCATTTTCGTATCTGTCAAATGTTACAAATTCATGCTGCAGAATGCTCTTGCCGTTCGGACGAAATACCTGATAAGAAAAATGATCGGGATGCTTTAAATAATCATTTATGATCTTTCTTTCACTCAGTATATAGTAATTCATGTTCCGAAATTCTTTACGGATGGAATCTACACAGGTCTTGTAGATTGTATACGTTCCGCCCTCATTTTTCACATATCCTGCACGTACCTCCAGCAGCGCGCCTACACGGTATTGCCTGCCCGCATCATTGACAGTGACCATTTTCGCATCTAAGATTGTTTTATACCGATCGTCTTTTGCTTTATTTGTCACGTCCCGGTACATCAATGCATAATCGTCAATATCATCCTCATATCCAGCCAGTCCTAATACCTGCACATTGCTTCGGATCAGCCCACGCATCGTACTCCCCGGTATGGCATATCTGCCCTGCGCGTCCTTCACAAATTCATCCTTTCCATTGTCTATCAGAATCGGCGTCTTTGCTTCGATCTCATAAGTAATTTCGCCCGTGAACAGCTCATCCGATATCCGGTCATGCATCACCTGTTTTCCCTGCGGATATTCATACACTTTCTCTGAAAAAGGAACAAAATTATACGGCGCACCTACATAGCCGGATGCTTTATCGTCCGAGCCTTTGCAGCCGAAGCCTTTCCCACAGCCCTTAGAACCATATCTGTTTGTGCTGACTTTCTTATTTTTAAAATTTCCGGCGCCCATTGCTTACACCTCCTCGATGCCCGCAAGCCTTGTCAGGCTGACATATGCCTGCCCATCTTTATCATAAGACAGATATTCACATACGCACAATGTCTGTCCGAGCTTTTGGTAACGTTCCTGCAGCTGGTATTTTTTTATCAGACGATCACAGCTTTCAAATGTGACAAACACATCACCGGCTGCTTCTTCCTCCTGCATTGCCTGCCTGTCAATCGCTTCCGTGATCTTGACCGCTTTTAAGCATCCGTCCTCTTCAAACAGATGCAGTTCCTTTTCCTGATCAAAAAAACGCGCCTCCAGACATTCCGACCAATCCATTTGCGTCAGGTCTTTCGTTCTGCAGAACAAGATCTCGCTCATCCTATATAAAAGCGCATAAGTATACTCCGTGATCTGTGTCAGTGCATGATCTGCTTCTGTCTTTTGTATCCGGTAAATCATACTGCCTGCTCCTTCCCATATACTGCCTGCAGACATTTAGCGATCAGCCCATGTCCATCTGCGATACTGCCTGCATCTGAAAACGTTACCGTTGCTTCTGTATGATGTTTCTCGTCTTTCATCACAATCCTCTCTACCGCAATCATACCTTTTCCTACGCCATAACCGCTGCCGATATTCACCAGGCCGACTGCCAGATCCCGTAAAGCAAGCAGAAGAAGACCGCTCGTACTGTCCGGATTATTTTTATCTTTGACCGAGATATGAAATTCCAGTTCTCCGGCGATATTTTTCTCCTGAAACAAGCCGCCGTCCATGACGCCGCCTGTAAACTTGTCGATATGGATGCGGCTTGACAGCTCCATCCGTTCGTTTTCTTCTTTTTTTCCAACAACCGTGTCATAAAACACGATATTTCCGGCTTTTCCGTCTCCTGCAGCATCCTTTGTATACCCAAACGTATCCGTAATCAGCTCCTGACGCCCCAGATAATCTGCTATTTTTTCCATCTGATTTCTAAGCGCACCTTTTAAAGAGCTTCCCGGCACAATGTGCTCCTGCGCAGCATTTTTCAGATTTGTACAAAAAGACGTATTTCCTCCGGCATTTGTTATCGCAATGCTCTTCACAAGCATACTGCCTTCCGTCCGTCCCGATACAAATATTTCATATGCCGTCCCTTGTCCGCCCTCCGTCCGCAGTCCGGTCAAAATATCATCATATGCATCCGCCGGCAGCTCATCCTCCTTTGCCCACGCTCTGCGGTCCTGTGCCTGCGTCATCGTAAACACTTTTTTGCCAAGCGCCTGCAGCTTTAAAAATCCGCATCCGCTGCTTTTTAGCCCGCCAAGCTGTACAAGACCCTGATGAACAGCCGCAAGCATCCGTTCTGTTTGCTGCGCCATGCTTTCTTCATACAAATAAATGTAACAGACAAACTCTGCTCCGGCGCCAATATACTCCACCTGAAACTTATGTCCCGACTGCTGACCGGTACCTTTGATCATACTGCTGCCGCAGCTTCCTGTCCTGCGGTCAATGCGTACGCGCGGACGCAGCTCCAGAACCGGTCTGTCACCGGAAAAAATCCCGTCGGTAAAACAAATCCTGCTCCCGCACCCTGCTTCTCCTGTGCCAAACAACTGCTCTGCCGCGCTTTCCCCATATTCTTTTGCAAAATAATCCCTGCATACACCGGCGATACTGCTGGCCTGAATAAACGGAAGATCATCGACCGGATGGATCAGTACTTCTTCCTTGTTTCCCATCGCATTTCCGATATGCAGCGGTTGCGTACAGCAGGCTGCAACTCTGTATTTTATAATCTTTTCATATGTGCAAACCGCCATTTATCTCTCCTCCTCTTTATTCCGGTACCGGATCATGCGTATGATCAGCTCCAGCCGTATGCGGTCCGCATCATCCGCCGAAAAGATCTCCTGCTTCGGAATGCCCATAACCGTATGTGCATTTTTCGTACGTACGCACAGCAGTTCTTCCGGATCTGTCCCGAAAATATGGCTGACATACGCCTTAAGCTCCCTCATACTGTTTTTTTCTTTCTGCACCCGGTTTTTCTGCTCCTTTTCTCCGGCGTAGTCCAAAAAAGCATAGATCATACGTTTTGCCTCCTGCGGATCATACTTGTACGCAGCCGCAAACGATTCGAGCGTTCCAAGCTGGCTGTCTGAAATCTTTTCTGTTTTTATCGGATGATCCACTACATACCGGTTCAAAGCCTGCTGTAATCGCCTGCGGTAGAAGCCTTTTGCAGCTATTTTTAACGTTTCGTCATCACCTGTTATTTTTGAAGCATCCGCCACCCGGACTATGCTGCGGCAGTCCGGCGCCGCCTGCTTATAACGAATCTTGTCGTAATGCTCTAAAAACAGCACCCGGCCAAAGCCTTCATTTACGCGTATTCCAATCCCCTGATCACAAACGGCATACATCCGCTCTGTGGTCAGCGTTCCATCGTACCGCAGCAAAAATACACTCCCCTGCTCATACATCGTCACCGAAGGCACCGGCCCTTTCCAGACACGGCTGTATCCTTTTACGATCACAGTCGAAGCAGAGCAGCTTTCGATACGCAGATTTTTAACGCCCAGCTGTGCACCGAGTTTTTCCGGATCCAGCCCGCAGATCTCCCCGTTTGCGCCGCGCATAGCCGTATTTGACAGCAGCATCATATAGCAGGACGAAGGCTGCTCTTCTTTTACAAGCACTTCTTCGTACGGCAGTCTGTCCGTATATGTGCATTCCAAAATCTCACATTTTCCCAGTCCCGCGCTGCGCCCGCTGCCAAGGATGACCTGTCTGTCAAATACGCTTCGGATCCGCTCCTTCAGACTTTCTTCCTCAACTGCAATATACCCGGTAAATACATATCCGGCCGCAATGTACTCATTCCGAAATACATTCTGCTTTTCGCCAGCCTTCAAGTTGATCTTTATTTTCAGATCCGATCCCGTTTCAATCTGATAATAATCCACACAGTCCCCGTTTATCCGGCAAAACCTGCCAAGCGCCGCTCTTTTATAGCCTTCGCAGGAATCTCTGTCCGCAATCACATTACGGATCTCTTTTTTTCCCTTTACGTCGGTCTTATCTTCATAAAATCCCTTAGGAGACGGCAGCAACGCCTGATCGTGATCGGTCGGAAACGCGTTCAGATATCTGATCCTGGAAGAAAATAATATTTTTTTCATCTGTTCGAAATCCGGTTCCGCCGCCAGCGCATTGATCACAAGCCCACGAATAGCCGTTCCCGGAAGATACCGAAAGGTCATGGTCTGGCCGCTCTGGCTGGTAGCCGCATCCGAAACACGCACCGGCTCTACATTGCGCATTACAATTTTTAAATAGTCCGACATACGCTCTTCCTCCTTATTCAACTGTGGTAATCCGAATCTTTCCAAATCCACGATTGCGCATTGTACCGATCCAGCGGATACCGGAAAAAACTTCTGTCAACAGCTGCGCATCACTGCCGCTGCAGGATACTTCGCTGTAAAAACTCAGACCTTTATTCACACAGCGCAGGCTTCGCAGCGAACCTTCCTTTGCAATGCCGTCTTCGGTAAGCCTTGTAAATGTGCGCAGATGCGTCAAAGAGTCAAGGATTTCCTGCTGGCAGCCCGCGCTGTCCGTATCTGCTTCTGCCAGCATACACTGTTTGACATGATCAGACAGCTGAAAATCGGAAAACACCAGCTGCCGCGGATTTTCCGCTGCATCGTTTCCTTCTTTTCCAAGCAGAGCGTCTGCTCCTGCACGGATCTGAGATTGTTTCTGCTCCCCTTTAGGAACCGTCCAGAACAGATATTGCTCAAGCGCTTCCCGGAATACGCCTTTAAATGTGCCGCCCTTGTAATAAGGAAATCCATGTTCATCCGTCAAAACCGAAAGATCCTCGCCTCCGGGAACGCTCATACCGTTTCCAAATATCGCATCCGATAATAACTGCATTCTGATCCTCACTGTACTTCCTCCTTACTGCATAATGGCAGAAACGTATCCATCATCTCCACAACATCCGGTAAAAGCACCGATCTGCCGCCAAGATTTTCTTTTAAGAGCTTGCGCATTTTGTGAAATTTCAGATAATATTCGATCTCCTGCTCACCTTTTCCAAACACCGAACGCAGCTCCTTGAGCATACCTCTGGCATAGCCTTCTTTCCATATCGTGTCCACAAAGAAATCTTTAAACACATCATACTGTCTGAGCGGTTCTGCTGTTTTGATTTGTTCCGATGCAGATACGATATAGGGCCTCTGCAGGATACACTTGCCATCTGCGTCTATATAATCTTCCCGTATCTGTTCCAACGTATCTTTGATCTCACCAAATTCAATATGCCAGTCGATCACCGATACATCGCTGCCGCTTCCATCTTCACTCAAAGACGCTCCATATTTTTTGGCATTGCTGCATAAACGCTCCGCCAGCTCATAAGCTTTATAAAACGGATATTTTTGGTGTACGATTGCTACTCCGGCACACGCCGCATATCCTTTTCCATCTACTGCATTTTTCATATCTGCAAGCGCACGTAAAAAATAAGCCGCGCATTCCGTTCCGATCCTTCCTTCGGATACAAAGCAAATATCATCTCCAGCCGTAATGATCCTGCGCACCGGCAGCCTGTTTTCTTTCAGATCCAGCTCCGCAAGCCCGCCGTTTTTGATATTATGCGCTACAAACTCCGCCATTTCCCGATAAGCTTCTTTAAACTGTTCATCAATAGACCGACTGAAAGCCCTTATCTTTTTCTTATAATGCTCCCATGTATCCTGCCCATAGTTTTTTTGTATGCTTTCCACCCTTTTACCCATTGCATTGCCATCTATGTGCACGACGGCAATAAAATTTGACTCATCTTTTGAACCGCCCAGATCTTCAAATTTTCGTGCCAGATGAAATCCCTGTGGTAACAGCTGTTCTTCGATTTCTTTTTCTTTCTGCGGCATCCGGTCATAACTCTTTTGTTCTCCCAGTTCCCCTTGAAACATTGTTTTTTTTGTATTTACATCCATCTTTTCCACGCCAAAGCTGCCCTGGTGAAAAGCAGACAGGCGCACCGATTTTTTCCGTTCCAGTTGTTTCAGAAGTTCCTTAAGATTATCGCCCGGCGTCAGACAAGCATCGTATCCGTATGTAGCCGCAAAAATTTCGATACCCGGATAATCCTTGCGGATGGTTCTTGTTACTTTTTTTGTAAATGCGATCGCCGTTTCCTGTGCGGCAAATTCCAGTATCGTATGCCCGCCTCCGTCGTAGACAAGATTTTGTTCCATACTGAAAATCTCTTTGTCATGTATTGTCTGTTCCAGATATTCTCCGCTTGTAATCCACGCAATATCAGCAGAATTTAATACATTACTGCGCAGTTCATTGTTTTGAAAAATGTACGCCTGCTTCTGAGAGACCTCCAGAATTGTTAGATAGCGTCCGTTCATGCTCTGCTCCTTATCTTCTTGTTACAGCGTCCGATTGTTGCATCAGACCGTTTCCGATGGTGTATCCTGCCAGGCTGATTCTGCCTGAATAAAAGCAAGAAATTCCTCATAATATGTTTTCAATAAGCTCCCCAGCCTTTCTGCAGTCTGCGGAGATATCCGAAATCCCATATGGCTGATATCATTGCGAAGCTCTTTCACACAGCTTCCCAATACTACCAACTGCAGCGGCATCGTACGGATCATTTCATTAATCAGGCTGTCATACTTTTCCACAGCCTTCGGATCCATTCTTCCGCGGATCTCCATAAGAACTTTCTCCGGCTCCCGCTCTCTGTATGATTGAAATTCCTGTACGGACGCTTTTTTCGTATTCATTATTTTGTTTATTCCAGTAAGTATTCGTCCAATCACATCATCTCTTGTAGCTTCCGTTTTATCGTCCAGGTTATATCTATAACACAGATACGTTTTGACCGTTTCTTCCAGCGCCGTATATCCCTGCTGTATCATATGATTGTCAATGCTCCATTTCACAACACCTAACCCAATCTCGTAATTTTTCTCTTTGTCAAAATATTCCTGATACCTGCTCTCAATCTTTTCCATCAGCGGATACAACGGCTTTATTTCTCTTGCGATATGTTTTGACTGCTCCGTACTGTTTTCTATTAAATGCATATACGCATTCTTAATGCTTCTTCGGTAAGCATTTCCTATTTTAATTTCTTTTGCATCCGTACCCCGGTTCGTATAGATGCATTCTGCCAAATTCTGCATGGCATCTACTTTGTATTTCACCGGCTTCCACTGATCGATTCGTTGTCTGAATACTTCCTGACCGCTCTCCAGTCTTATTCGATGAATCTTCTCATCATAGACCGCCTTCATTTTTGCAGCAATGCCATACTTCATAAAAGCCTCGGCAGCATTCGTCCAGTCCAATATTTCATTATAAACAGTCAGATCAATCACCGGCGCGTATTTCACGCCATCCCTTACCTGCGCCGCTTCAAAGGCGCCATAGTAAATCCCTTTGATGCTGCAGTTTTTCAGCACTTTTGCATAGTTCATCACTGTAACCGCAAGCAGCGGTATCGACCTGAAGCTATGTGTAATGTCGAAAACAATCTCGTCCCCTTCACCAATGCTTTCATAAATCGTCTCAAACACAGACCAGATTTCTTCTTCGGTTTTCGCATCCAAGATCGATATTTCCGACACTTTTTCAAACAGCTGCGGCTCCTGCGCCTGCAAGATTGTACACATTCCTGCTTTGCGTTTTCCTTCCTGCACTTCACGCTTTTTTTCAGATGCCCATCTTTGCGAAAAAGCTACGTCCTTATTATCATAGTCACGATCCATCCAGTTTTTGGCCCTTGCACCATCCGTCAGTAATATCGTTATTTTTCCATCGTTTAAAATCTGTTCCTTCCAGGAATGCATCAAGGCAATCTGAACAAATTGCTGCTCTGCTGCTTCCTGTTCTTTTCCCGTAAATTCGTAAACAACCGGTTCATACAAATTTGTTCCCAGCACAGACAAAAAATGTACGCCCATAATCCAATCTTCTCCTTTGTCAGTTTCCTTTATTTTTTAAAGCAAGCTCTGCTATCAAAAACGCACTGTCCAGCGTCTTTACCGCGCATAAAAATCCTGCATGATGACAAAACATAAAATCCTCTACACCCGTCAGCACAGAAAGCTTCCCGGCATCCAGTCCCCGCCAGCTTTCTGGAAACGGCCGTTTTAGCTGCTCCTGATCCTGCTGCAAAGGAACTGCCTGTATATTATAACCATCTCTGATCGAAGGGTAAATGACATAGTAAATATCCAAATCTTTCACGGCTTCCTTCCACGGCATCGCACGTTCCAAATATAAAATGCCGCTGCCGCACTTTTCTGCCTGTTTGCGTACTATTTCAAAAGCATTCTGCTCTGCCTTCCTATGCTGAAACCGTCTTTCCAAAATTCCTTTTGCGAACACCACCGCTTGTTCAAATGCTTCTGCCTGATCCGTCTCATCCTGCCAGGATGGATTAAAATCCGCCACGATCTGACAGATCATATTTTTTTCTCCGGTATTGTCCGACTGATCCAGCGGCTGAATAAACGCGGCGTCAAAGTCTCTTACATCCTCTTCACAAAATAAACGCGTGCCAAACTGCTCCCACAAAAGCCCGAAAGCAGCATATGGCACGCCGTTTGTCCGGCTCCTGCTGTCTTTTTGATGATGGTCGAACTGCCCGCCTCCAATATCAAACACAATTCCATCAAAAGATTGTGGTACCGTATTGCCTCGTTCAATTTGAATCTCTGGATTTAAGATCCGCAGAAATGCGGTAGAAAATATATCATCTGCATGAAAAACGCCGCCATGCGTGAAGCCGCGGCTGAAAAAGTCCGTATGATCTGATGAATGCATATAACTGCCTCCCTGCTTAAATTACAACCACATCTTCAACTGTTTCCTCTGCTTCCTTTCCGAAGGTAATTACCTGTCCTTTACCTACTATTTTATAAATTCGAATGCTGTCTTCCTCTCCTGCAAATGCCGGCAGACGCTCCAGAAGTTCTTTGTACTTTCTCTTTGTAATGATTGCTTCGAAAGCTGATTTTTGAATACGAAATCCATAACCAAGCAGCAGCTTTGATAATTTTGTCAAATATATTTTTATTCCATTTTTTGTCAGATAGCATCCTGGTTCCTCGGCATCTTTCACAAAATCCACTTTTTGAATCTCATGACCGTTAATCATGCTCATAACAGTCTCATCAACAATTACTGCCCGCCACTCTTCCATCATATCACTTGCCAGCGTCGGATGCTTCTCATTATCTCTATGTAAAAATCCGAAATAGGGATTTAATCCTTTTGCTTCGATTTTCCCGTATATTTCGTTTAATAAAATGGCATAGCCAAGACTGATCATAGAATTAAATTCATCTCGAGGCGGCCTCTTATTACGCCCATGAAAAACAAATTCCGGATCAATCAGACCGGAAAGTCCGTCAAAATAAGCTTTCGCGCCTTGCCCCTCATATCCCATTATTTCTGGGATGTATAAACATTCCGCAACTTTCTCTCTGCAGTTTCTTATCCTGTTTAACTGTTCACTCACAGAACGATTTTTACTTTTTTCATATCGCCGCAAGACCACCAGTTGATTGTTTAGCTTTGCTCGTATAATTCTTTTTGAAAGCTGCAGAGCAAAGTCTGACTGATACAGTGCACATTGCTGTCTTTGTCTTTTTGCATCAATATGTCCGGTAGACTGAAGACGTCCAAAATAACTGCCGCCCTTTGAATAATATGAAACCGGAATCCCCCGCTTTAAGCATTCCCTTACACATTGCGTTGTCATCTGCGCATATCCCATAATAGCAACACTTTCCAATGTTTCAGCCGGAATCATCTTTTTCATGCCATCCGCATATTTTACTACAAAACGATTTGCTTCGATTCCGATGCAGGCGTTATTTTCATTCACGTATAATAAGCTCATAGTATTTTTCCACCGAAACGATAACCGTTACCATATTCCGGCAGTCATTCCTTCTGTTTTTCTTTCTATCTGTATTTGTAATCTTGTTTGTTCCGTTTCATTAATTATTTTAATTTTATCGTATTTGCCGGGATAAAGCAAGTGTATTTTTTGAAGTTGTTAAATATTGTAAAAACGCGGCGGCTGCCAAAGATGCTGTGCATTGCAAAAACATGTTCTGTTTGCTGCGTATATGACAGTCACATGGGTTCTTATACTTTTGCTATCATAGTCTGCTCACTTTTTCCTTGAATGCTACTGTTCCTTTGTGGAGGGGACTTAACTTCTTAACAATATGTAGATGGTGTCTCACATCCTCTTTTGAAGTGTTGCCGTTCCCTTACGGGGTTCTTATCTTCTTAACTATCCTCCCGCCTTCATCACGAACGGCCCCTGATCGTTGCCGTCCCCTTACGGGGTTCTTATCTTCTTAACGATAAGGCGGTCAGCGGTTGCGGTCATTTTCCCGGCGGGTTGCCGTCCCCTTACGGGGTTCTTATCTTCTTAACAAGCGCATGGTTCCTGACTATGTTTCGGAAAAAAAGAGTTGCCGTCCCCTTACGGGGTTCTTATCTTCTTAACAAGAACTTGCTGATATCAAGGCACAGATGGACTAATGTTGCCGTCCCCTTACGGGGTTCTTATCTTCTTAACAATAACCAGCCGCAATATACAGTTAACAGAGAGAACGTTGCCGTCCCCTTACGGGGTTCTTATCTTCTTAACTGCCAAAAAGGACTCCGAAGGAATTTCTCGACAAGTTGCCGTCCCCTTACGGGGTTCTTATCTTCTTAACCAACTCTCTCAAGCAGCTTCACATGATGCTGAAGTTGCCGTCCCCTTACGGGGTTCTTATCTTCTTAACAATCATGAAAAACGATACTACAACACAAGCAACTGTGTTGCCGTCCCCTTACGGGGTTCTTATCTTCTTAACCCTGTCCTCTACAGCCCGCCATTTATGCTTGCTCCAAACCCCTTTTGCGTGGCAAAACCATTTTCTGCCCATTTTTTAACGCAAAAAACTCAAAAACCCCCTGCAAACCCTTTAAAATCAAGCTGCGCGGGAAAACACATCTGATGCGTGCTTATCAATATCAATTATACTTCATCTTCATTCCCTTTGCAATCATCTTCTCTAAAATTTTCCTGCTGAATAATTGATGCATAGTAACAGTTCCTTACTACTGCATTTGTCCAATCATCCTATATTTTATTCTTTTTTGAAAAAGCAACGGACACAGCAAATAAATCAACCCCATATTCCACACCCAGAATAAAAAAATAGATTTACAGCTCGGAGCAGAACAAACGTCCACTGGACGTTTGTTCTGCTCCCTACTATCTCCACAGGTGTAAATTCGGTCTGCACCATCCCTATTTATATTAATTTATGCTGTCTGCCGCAATCCTTCCGTTAAAATATTCTTTGCGGCATTGATATCTCTGTCATGCTCTGTACCACATTTCGGACATCTCCATTCCCTTACGGATCAATCTTTTGTACCGGCTTTTTGATAACCACAAACGGAACATATCTGGCTGCTTGCATAGAATGTGTCCACTTTTATATATTTCCTCCCATTCCAGTCCGCCTTATACTCCAGTTGTCTTGTCAATTCGTACCACGACACATCTGATATTGATTTTGCCAAATGATGATTCTTTACCATATTTTTTATCTGTAAGTTCTCTGAGACTATCACTTGGTTTTCGCTGATAATCTTATGAGAAACTTTATGCAGATATTCTTTTCTGGTATTTGTAATCTTCTCATGGCAACGTGCTATCTTTCTTCTCTGTTTATAATAATTATTACTTCCTTTCCCATACTCAAAATCTGCTGCTATATTTCCATTTGTAAAATTTGCCGTATAAGATTTCTGGTTATCATGTTTGCTTTTAAACTTTGGATATCCTGCATGTTCTTTAAAAAATTTCTGGTATGCCGCATCCATATTGTAAATGGCATTTGTCAGAGCAAATTTGTCC
>CAJUHV010000084.1 GCA_910586445.1 uncultured Eubacterium sp. | reverse complement strand
TTCAATTATACCACAGACCAGTGAGGAGTTGTTTTATTTTGTAACAAAGAGAATTCCGTATTTATGCGGGTTCTGGCGTTTCGCAAATGCCTAAAGAATAGGTGATGAGAAAGGAGTACTTAAACATGATACAGATCCGGCCCGTTTCTGACCTTAGAAATAAGTTCCCCGAGATTGAGAACATCGTAAACAATGGGGAGCCGGTCTGTCTTACAAAGAACGGTTATGGCGCGATGGTAGTTTTAAGCCTGGAGGAGTATGTAAGCCTGACAGACAGTATTGAAATAAATTAAGTTGGGAGGAATATGTGGAATGAGAGCAAAAATAAAGAAAATATTTTCAATCGTGGCTGTACTGTGCGTGATTTTGGTATCTATCAAGCCAGTGCAGGTACAGGCAAAAACAAGCGAACTATATACAAGCTTAATTCAAAAATCAAATGACATGTACGAATATTATACAGAATCAGGAATGGCGGTTGCTTATAAAGTCAAGCTGAACAAGAATACGATTGTGATTTACGGTTCAATGAGCGATTACGCTGAAACAGACAAAATATCAAGGCATACATACAAATTGGCGAAAAGCGTAAAATTCGCATCAGGCGGGGGAACCGCTGAAGACCAGAAAATGTCCAAAAGCGAATTTAGAGACTATCTGAAAAAAGTTAATGATTCCTGCCTTTCTTTAGTGCTGGAATTCAAAAACAATAAGGTTGTGCGTGTGGTGATCTCAAGCTGATGTTATACAGAGACTATATGGCAGGGAGAAATCCCTGCTATTTGTTTTTGAAAAAATTCAGCTTTGAATAGATTAATCAATAGTACGATATTTCTCCAGACAATCTGACACAGGCTCTCTGTCTACCGGTTTAGAAATTCTGCGAAGCTGGTGAAGGATGGGTGGTATGTTAAACTGTACCTGCCTCATGACATCTATGCGGAACTGCGGGGCTGTCCTTTTTCGGCTTTTTTAATAACCGTACTAGAGCGTGTTTGAAAAATCATTCCCGCGATCTGCACTCCCCACTTCGCGGATAATTCATCCCAAATTTAATCAACATAGCCCGCTATGCCTCATAAATTTGGGCTGGATTCTCCACAAAGTGTGAAGTACATCTCACGGAAAGCATTTTTCAAACACGCTCTAATGGGATTTTATTTCTGTCTGCATCATACAGACAGAAAGTTTTTGGTGTGATGCGCAAAATTACATCTGCCTGCTGTTCCTGTTTTTCCCATCCTGACGGATTACAGAGGCATCCACCAGCAGTACATTTTTAATTTTCCATAAGCAGACCTGTCTGGTTCTTTAAGGAATGATGCTTTAAACATCATGTAAATTTTTATTTTGTCTGTTAGAATTATTTTGTAAATTCATGACAATCCTCTTTTCTGTGAAAATTATTTGCAAGATTATTTTACACTAATAAAGAGTTTGTCATGAATTTTTTGTTTTTTATGAAATTTCTTTATTAAAAGCATCTGAAAGCCTTATTTTGTGCATTTTTTTCTTAAGTTCGCGCTTATGGATCGATGCCCCCGTTTCTGCTGCCGGCCCTCAGCCTGTAACCGTCTGAGCCTGCCGCGGGAATTTGTAAAATTAGGCTGAATTCTGATAAATGATAAAAATTTATCGTAATTCGATAAAAACATATTGAAAAACATTTATTCTTATGATATGATACATGAAACGAAAGGAGCATAGAAATCATGAAACAATCAGAAATAGCAAAATGGCTAAAATTAATCACATGGGCGATCGGGATTTTGGGAGCGGTATTTTTCTTTTTTCTTATGCCGATTCTGGCTGAAGAAATGAAGAGAGGCTTTCCAGAAGCAGCATATTTATACTGGCCGGGGCTGGTATATGGGTATGTCATCGCAGCAGGCTGTTATGCGATTTTGTTCCAGTTTTGGACCGTATGCAGGGAAATAGGCAGGGATAATTCTTTTTCAAAGGAAAATGCAGCTGCGTTTAAAAAGATCAGCACGCTGGCATTGGTGCTGGCAGGAGTCTGGTTTGCGGGATTTGCAGGCCTGATTGTCATAAGATGCGTGCAGCCCGCACTTATGCTGTTTATCATTTTTGCAATATTTTTAAGCTTCGTTGTAGCAATCTGCGCAGCAGCATTGTCCCACCTTGTGTGGAAGGCATATGAGCTGAAACAGGAAAATGAACTGACAATATAGGTTAGTGGAAGGCATATAGGCGGATTAAGGAGAAAATAGGATGTCAATTATTATTAATATTGATGTAATGCTGGCAAAGCGTAAGATGAGCGTTACGGAGCTGGCTGGTCAGGTGGGAATTACAATGGCAAATATTTCCATCTTAAAAAATGGGAAGGCAAAGGCAGTCAAGCTGGATACGTTAAATAAAATCTGCCGGGCACTGGACTGTCAGCCCGGAGATCTTTTGGAGTACAAACCGGATGAAGAAGACGGCGCGGCTCTGCCTGATAGATCCGGCTGAGTTTACGCAGGATCGTAGGCTGGAGCGTGTCCGGCTGTTTTTAATATAAGGCAGCAGACTGATAGGAATATAAGGAGGCAGTAAAAATGGGTACAACTGCGAAACTGACAGATCATTGCAGGCAGGGAGAACCGGCAGCAAAACCAGAAATATTAGAACGAGATAGACCAAATGCATTTGAGAAAGCAGAAGAAGTCCAGATCCGCGGAACGAAAGAATCCAAAATCTGTGAAACGGAAGAACCTCAAATCTGCAGGACAGAAGAACCTCAAATCTGTGAAACGCAAGAACCTCAAATCTGCAGGACAGAAGAACCTCAAATCTGCAGGACAGAAGAACCTCAAATCTGTGAAACGCAAGAACCTCAAATCTGCAGAACAGAAAAATCCAAAATCAATGGAGCAGAAAAAGCAGGAACAAGCACATTTGTGAAAACGAAAGAAAATGGAATGTGTGGAACGAAATATGCAAAAATCTATGAAACAGAAAAAACAGGAACAGGCAGTGCAGAAGCATTGGGAACATATTACACGGATGATATTCCATCTGGTGATCCGGCAAACGATACAGAGCGGGCAGCCGGGCAGTCATTAGATAATCAGATGTACATGGAGCAGACAGAACATAAGGCCTCATATTTTAAGATCCTGTGCCTGCCGAGCCTGCTGTATGCTGTTGTGTACACTCTGTGCATGTTTCAAAACAGCAGCGGGATTACAATGCCGGTCTGGATTGCGGCAGCGGTTCTCTATGGTGGGATAGTCCTTAAAAGGCTTGGCTATGGTACGGATGAACAGGGAATTTTTATGAAGCGTGCGATAGAGTATATGACAGAGCGGACGGGCCGCATAAGCGGACAGGAAAAAAGCATTTCCAGACAAAAGCTGAAAAAGGGCAGCTGGATTTATATCGTAATCATGCTTCTGCTTGGAATTTCTACCTGCATGACAGATCACAGAGTGATTATTGTTTTCAATTATATCGGTTTTTTTATGATTCTGATTGCATTTTTACTGCATAATTTTTACGATGACAGCAGATGGGAGTTTGCAAAAGGGATGACAGAGATTGCTGCATCGGTAATGGGGGCGGTCTGCTGCATGCTGGCGCCTTTTTGTGACGGGATCGCCTTTTATCAGCTGAAGAGAGTAAAATACAATCGTGGAGTTCAGGCTGTTTTTATAGGTCTGGCGTGTGCAGTCCCGCTTTTGACTGTACTGGGGGCGTGCCTGATGGATGCAGATGCGGTCTTTGGTTCGATGATGATCCGTTTTTTTACAGGATTCCGTGTGCCGATGCATGTCATGCATGTCATTGCAATGCTGCTGTTTGGATTTTTTTCTTCATACTGCGGGATACGTTTTCTTGCATTGGGTACAAGGAATGCAGATGTGGCAGAAAGCAGGAAATTTGATCCTGTCATCGCGCTGACTTTTACCGGCTGTATCGCATGTATGTATCTGGCGTTTAGTGTCATACAGGTTGTTTACCTGTTTGCAGGCAATATGCAGCTGCCGGAGGGGATGACTTATGCAGAGTATGCGCATGACGGTTTTTTTCAGCTGCTGTTTGTATGTGCCGTGAATTTGTGCATGGTTCTGCTGGTTCGGAAATATTTCTTGAATCATAAGGTTTTAAACTGGATGCTTATTTTGATCTGCGGGTGCACTTATATTATGATTGCTTCGAGCGCTTATCGAATGATTTTGTATATCAGCACTTATCAGCTGACATTTTTGCGTATATTGGTATTAGTAGTGCTTGCGCTGCTTGCAATTTTGATGGCGGGTGTGTTTATATTTATACTTAATCCGGTTTTTCCGCTGTTTCGGTACAGTATGATAATTGTAAGCGTGATTTATCTGGGATTTTCATTTTCTCATGTAGATTATTTTATCGCTTCGTACAACCTGTCCCATGCGGGAGAAAATATGGACTGGTGGTATCTGTCTGGAATGTCTCTGGATGCAGCACCGGCGGTTGCAGATTATTATGCGGAGGCACCGAAAGAGCTGAAGACGAAAATGGATCTGCTGGTGCAGCAGATTTCAAAGCGGTATAAAAACGGGTATGAGGCATCTGATTTGGAAAGTACGGGTTATGCTATGTGGGATGATGAGGATCAGACCACAGCAGGCTGGTATTATATATATATGAACAGGGTATTTTATGCAAAGAAAAATATGAGGCTGCGGAATTTTAATATCTCACGCTTTTTGGCAGTAAAACGGCTTTTAAAATAGGAGGATTGTGCAGCATTTCGAATATATGCTAGAGTGTGTTTGAAAAATGCTTTCCGTGAGATGTGCTTCACACTTTGTGGAGAATTTATCCCAAATTTATGAGGCATAGCGGGCTACGTTGATTAAATTTGGGATGAATTATCCGCGAAGTGGGGGTGCAGATCGCGGGAATGAATTTTCAAACACGCTCTAGAATTTTGTATATTCTGACACGGAAAATTTAGACGGGTGCTTCGTACCTTTTAAGGTAGCGTTAATTAACTATTGGTATATTATGTAATATTATCAGCAAAATAAAGGAGGAATTACAAATGATGCACCAGAAAAGGATTTTGGCGGGGGCACTAGGATGTCTGCTTATCTGCAGCCAGTCATCTGGATATATGGCAGCAGCACAGCAGATTCCTCAGACACAGATGATCAACCAGCAGACAGAAGAAAATGCTGTAGAGATAGACAGACAGGAAAACGCAGAAAATATTATAAACGCGCAGGATCTGGAATCTTCAGAAAATGATGTAAAGCCAGAAAAAGCTGCAGGATCAGATTACGGCGAAAAGCCAGAAGATGATACAAAATCAGGTTATGGAAGAGAGCCGGAAAAAGCTGCAGAATCAGGTCACGTTGAAGAGCCGGAAAATAATACGGGAAGTATTCAGCTGCCAGAGCAGCTCGAGCCGGATTTGAATGATCCGGATTATGTGAAGATGCTCTGGATGCAGGAAAATATGGAGAATGATGCACAGAACACGGATACATTTTCCCTGAGGGTGAATTCGAAAGTGACAAAGAGCCCGTTTACGGGGCTTTCATATACACATGCGGCACACCTGAGTGACAGCAGGATCGTACACGGCATAGACGTGTCCAAGTGGCAGGCAGACATAGACTGGAAAAAGGTAAAGGCTGCGGGGGTAAAATATGTATTTATCCGGTGCGGCTATACGAGTCTGTCTGCAAAGTTTGCAATGTATGAAGACCCTTATTTTGTGCAGAATATTAAAGGGGCATATAATGCCGGGATTGAGGTCGGCATTTATTTCTTTACAAATTCAATAACCGTAAAAGAGGCGCAGAAAGAAGCAGAGAAGACGTTAGAAATTATCAATGATTATAAGCATATGATCACACTTCCGGTAGTCTACGATTATGAGGCATTTTCAAATGCTTACCGCGCATATGGCACGCCGAAAGAACAGGTGACAAAAAATGCATTTGCCTATATGGAAACCATACAGGGAGCAGGCTATAAGCCGATGTATTACGGCAGTCCTAATTTTTTAGCAAGTTCCTTTGAGGTGTCAAAACTGACGGATTATGACTGCTGGCTGGCCAATTATACGACAAAGACATCCTACACAGGGGATTATATTTATTGGCAGTATTCCAGTACCGGGCGCGTAGATGGAATCGCGGGAAATGTAGACTGCAATTTTTACTACGATATCTCGGAAGAAGAGACACCAGAACAGCCGGAAGTAGTGAGCGGCTTAGGGCCGGTGACTGGGCTTAAAATGTCTGACCATACAGATTCATCGATTACGATTAAATGGAACCGGTTAAAAGAAGCGGCAGGATATAAGATTTACCGCAGCAAATCTTATGGAGGCGATTATAAGCAGCTGAAGGTCATAAATGAAAATACGGTTACGGAATTTACCGATAGTACGGTTATGGAATCAGAAGGCCGGCAGTATTTTTATAAAGTCGTACCTTATATTCTGGAAGAAAAAAATACAGAAGACAACACAGGGAACGAACCGGGAGCCGAAGATAATACCGGGGATAATACCCAAAATGATACACAGAATCCGATATCAGAAGACAGCAGCAGCGGAGATCAAACCGGAACACAGACACCTGGAACGGAAGATGTCAGCGGAACAGATTCGGCCTCAGGAACAGGAGACAGCAGCGGGACAGGCACATCAGATGCCGGCGGGTCGGATTCGGTTTTAGGAACAGGCACATCAGATGCCGGCGGGTCGGATTCGGTTTTAGGAACAGGCACATCGGGAACAGTAGATGTCAGTGGATTGAATGCAGGGGCCTTGGGAACTGCAGCAGGCGGCAGGGCAGGTATGAATGATGTATCTGGAGATGAGGGCAGTGCAGGGCTTAAAATCAAAAGTGCGGCAGAGTCTGAAATGGAAACCGAAAGCGGGACAGGATCTGAGACAGAAATGGGCACGGATTCCAAGAGCGGGGCTTCAGATACAGACTCCGTTACAAAAGAGACTGTAATGAAGTATGGCGCAGAATCTAAAATACTGACTGCGTATACAAAGCGGACGCATTCATTCGGCTTAAAGACTACGACAAATTTAAACCTCAGGGAACATGCTGGGACAGAATATCCGTCTATAGCAGTTGTTCCATCCGGCACTGAATTGAAATATTATAAATATACGCTGTCTACATTGGATAAAAAGTGGTATAAAGTCACTTATAAGGCCAATGGAAAGACATATTCAGGATATTTGTCAGGCAGTTATGTAAATCTGTATACATATGGAAAGACGTCCAAAAAAGTAAATATGCGTTCTGGTGCGGGGCTGGGCTATAAAGTGTCCAGGGCTGTGCCTAAGGGAACAAAAGTAACAATTCTCAGTAATAAATGGGATGAAAAGGGAACAAAGTGGAGCAAAATCCGCTATAAGAAAAATGGCACGACATATACAGGCTTTGTTCCGGCAAAATATCTGAAACAGGTATAGAAAAGCTGTTAAATTTTCGCTGTTTACTTTAAAGTGTTAATATGCTAAAATTTCACTCAGTAAGGATATTATACATATAAGGAGCAGGGAAAAATGAGTAAAGATCTTAAAACAGAAGCAGCAGACCATTTGTTTGATGCCGTGCTGACTCTGCGAAACAGAGAAGAATGTTACAAGTTCTTTGAGGATATCTGCACGGTTAATGAGCTGCAGGCTTTATCGCAGCGGTTTGAAGTGGCACATATGCTCCGGGAAAACCGGACATATACGGATATTGCAGAAAAAACAGGAGCTTCTACAGCTACAATCAGCAGGGTCAATCGGTCCTTGAACTATGGGCATGATGGGTACGATATGGCATTAAAGCGTATGGCAGAGAAAGATAAATAGAAAGGTCAGCAGAAATGTGTGTAGTTTTAGGCCGCCTGCTCTGAAAAGAGCGGGCGGCCTGATGCTGATTTTCTTAGTTTATTTTTCGGTGGATATAAATTTACTTAGACTAAATTCAATTAGATAAAATTAAATTTACTTAGACTATTTTTTCTTCGTTTCTTTGCCGGGGTTTTTGTTTTTATCGCCCGTTAGGTCAAACCGCCTGGCATCAATAATTTTTTCAATCAGCATTCGTTTGACATACACATCAAAGCTGAGCATGCATAGAAATGAAAACAGCTGCAGGTTCTCACGGTCTTCGGCCGGAGCCTGTGGAAATGTATGGCTGCTTGTGTTAAATTTGCGGGTAATATCTTTGGCGAGCATATCTGCCTCGTCTTTTTCTAATCCAAATACTTCTTCGTAGATTGCTGTCAGGTCTGGTGTGCAGCTGCCGGAAAAATATTTGTCCGTAATCGGGTTTAAAAGGTTTTGGATATCGCTGATGCTTAATATGCCTTTAAAATAGTAGATAAATATAAGTGTCAGCAGATGTTCTTTTGAGTATTTCTTTTTTTCCGGCGGCGGCAGCAGATCATTTTTGGTATAATTATTGATCATTGTCTTTGTCAGAATTTTATCATCTGCATAACGCTTGGTGGCAGCAAGCTGTTCATCCATAAATGTAGTTACCTGATCCATATATAAGTCAATATTGGGAATGTCTTCAGGCTTGATATAGTCAATCCGGTTCAAGCTGTCCAAAATACTGTTTAACAGATCCTTTTTATCAATGGTCATGTTCTTTTCACCTCTGAGATAAATTATATAGTAATAAAAACTATATGGCAAGTCTAAAGTTTTGCAATCTTTTAAACCGCATAATCCGGTTGACGAATTGAAAAAGAAAAGATAAAATAAGATAATTATATAGAGCAAGCTGACTATGGAAAATGGAAGGAATCTGATTGATGTATGAAAATATGAATGATATGCAGATGCGGGCAGTCTGCCAGACAGAAGGGCCGGTGCTTATTTTAGCAGGTGCAGGCTCGGGTAAGACGAGGGTGCTGACCCACCGTGCAGCATATTTAATAGAAGAAAAGGGTGTAAATCCGTATCATATTATGGCAATTACGTTTACAAATAAAGCAGCCGGAGAAATGCGTGAGAGGATTGATGATATTGTAGGATATGGCTCGGAAAGCATCTGGGTTTCGACGTTTCATTCGGCGTGCGTGCGTATTTTAAGGCGGCATATAGACCGGATCGGGTTTGATACGAATTTTACGATTTATGATGCGGACGACCAGAAGCAGCTGATGAAAGATATCTGCAAGAGGCTGCAGATCGATACAAAACTGTATAAGGAGAAGTTTTTTCTCAATGCGATCTCGCATGCAAAGGATGAGCTGGTCGGGCCTACAGCGTATCATATGAGTGCAGCCGCAGATTATAACAAACAGCGGATTGCGCAGGTGTATATCGAATACCAGCAGATGCTGCAGAAAAATAATGCACTGGATTTTGATGACCTGATTATGAAGACGGTAGAATTGTTCCAAAGTGACAAAGAGGTGCTGGATTATTATCAGGAGCGTTTAAAGTACATAATGGTGGACGAATATCAGGATACGAACACCGCCCAGTTTAATTTTGTACGCCTGCTTGCTTCGAAATATGAAAACTTATGCGTCGTGGGTGATGACGACCAGTCGATTTATAAATTCCGCGGCGCAAATATAGGAAATATTTTAAACTTTGAACAATATTTTCCAAATGCAGTAGTGATCAAGCTGGAGCAGAACTACCGGTCCACGCAGAATATTCTGGATGCAGCAAACGGTGTGATTGCCAATAATTATGGGCGGAAGGAAAAAGCGCTCTGGACGGAAAACGCGGCAGGCGATAAGGTGCGGCTGAAACAGTTTGATACCGGATATGATGAGGCTGATTATGTAGTGTCAGATATACGTGAAAAAGTACGCAGCGGCAGCCGTTATCAGGACTGTGCTGTTTTGTACCGGACGAATGCGCAGTCGCGTTTATTTGAAGAGCGTTTTATTTTGTCAAATATCCCGTATAAGATCGTCGGAGGCGTAAATTTCTATGCCCGTAAGGAAATCAAGGATCTTTTGGCATATTTAAAAACGATTGATAATGCAAGGGACGACTTAGCCGTGCGCAGGATCATCAATGTACCGAAACGCGGCATCGGAGCAACAACGCTTGCAAAAGTACAGACCTACGCAAATGAGCAGGAGATCAGTTTCTATCAGGCACTGCGCATGGCGCAGGATATTTCCACGCTCGGGCGGGCAGCAGTAAAGATCGAGCCGTTTACTACATTTATCCAGGCAATGCGTTCAAAAGCCGGCCTGATTTCCCTGTCCGACCTGCTTCAAGAGATCATAGATACGACAGGGTATGTCGAGGATTTAAAAGCAGAGGGCACCGACGAGGCACAGGCGAGGATAGAAAATATCGAAGAGCTGCTCAGCAAGGTAGTGACATATGAAGAGCAGGAAGAACATCCTACGCTTTCTGGATTTTTGGAAGAAGTAGCTTTGGTTGCTGACATTGACAGCCTGGAAGAAGACAATGATCATGTAGTGCTGATGACGCTCCACAGTGCCAAAGGGCTGGAATTTCCGCAGGTATATCTGGCAGGCATGGAGGACGGGCTGTTTCCAAGCTACATGTCCATTACGAGCGATAATGCAATGGAAGAGCTGGAAGAAGAGCGCCGCCTTGCCTATGTAGGCATTACCCGCGCTATGCAGGGTCTGACGATTACCTATGCGAATCAGCGTGTCATAAGGGGCGAGACCCAGTACAACAAAATGTCGAGATTTGTAAAAGAAATCCCGCCCCATGTAATGGACCGCTCAGGTGCAGCAAAAAGTGGCAGGTCAGTGCCCAAACCGGCCATAACGCCGCACCAGATGGCGCAGGAGGCATTCCGGGCAAAGCCTATGATTATGCAGCTCAGCAGCGGTGGGGCAGAAATGCCAGGGTACGGCCGTTCGGCTTTGGCGGGAGCAGACAGAAATGGGCAGTCAAGAACGATGGGAATGTCTGGAAACGGCCGGTCAGGAACAGTGGGGGTGTCTGGGAGTGGACAGCCGGGATTACCGGGAATGTCTGGAAATGGACAGGATATGACCATAGGCATAAATGGAAATGGGCAGTCAGATTTATCGGGAATGCTTGGGAATGAGCAGTCAGGAACGATGGGAATGTCCGGGAGTGGACAGCCAGGAGTGATGGGAATGTCTGGGAACGGCCGGCCGGCATCCATGGAAATGGACGGAAGTGTAGGAATATCTGGGAATGGCCAGGCGGTATCTGCTGAAATGTCCGGGAATGGCCAGATAGGAATGTCAGGGAATGGCCAGGCAGATTCAGCTGTCCGCAGGAAACTGGGATACGATGTAGGTGATCTTGTACGTCATCAGAAATTTGGAGAAGGACTGGTTGTGAAAATCATGTCCGGCGGACGTGATTATGAGGTGACAGTCCAGTTTCAGCAGGCAGGAGTAAAAAAGATGTTTGCGGCATTTGCCAAGCTGAAAAAAGTAGAAGGGTGATGCGAAAGGCCGCCGAAGAAAGCCGGATTTTAATCCTGTTAATAAGGACTGCACCTGAAAAAATAAAAAAACAATAAAATATAAATTTTTTCTCGCTATCTGGGAAAGATATGTTATAATGATATAGAATAAGTGGGGGCATAGGATCTACACTTTCAAATAGAGCGGAAAGGAGAATAAGTAGTATGAATCGGTTAGACGAATTGCATGGCTTACTGTCTGAAAATGTAGCAAAGGTAGGCGATCTTCTGAAAAAAGAGGATGAAACTGAGAAGAAAAAAAGCAAAGCCGTATGGATTTTTGCAGCAATTGGCGTTGTTTTAGTGGCTGCAGCAGCAATCTATGGCTTGTATCGTTTCTTTGCACCAGATTATCTGGAAGATTTCGAAGATGATTTTGATGATGACTTTGACGATGATTTCTTTGAAGATGAAGAAGAAAAGTCAGAAGAATCTGAAGATGTGAAAGAAGCAGATGTCGATGATGTTACAGATGAAATGACAGAAGAGTAAACTATACTAGAGCGTGTTTGAAAAATGTTTTCCGTGAGATGTGCCTGTGGAACAGGATATGGCCGCAGGGCATGATTACCTAAATGGCATGATATAGCCTAGAGCATGTTTGAAAATGCTTTCTGTCAAATGCGCGTCACACTTCAAGCATCTTGGACTACTAATGTCCAAGATGATGTGGGAGATTTGACCCGAATGAGGGCCAGATATACCGCAAAGTGGGGCGTACAGTTGGCGGGAATGATTTTTCAAACACGCTCCAGGACATGAAATCCCTGCAGCGCAGATCTGCTATACAGTTTTGAATTTTGGGCGGCTGATATTCAAAGTGATGCGGTAAATTTATTCTAAGTGCATGAGACACGACCCGCAGATAATGATCTAGAGGGCGGTTCCTTTTCAATTAAGATCTGAATTTTCTATATGATTTTAATATTTATAGCTCAAGACCATGCGAAAAACTGGGAGTACACACCGCGGGAATAATTTTTCAAACACGCTCTAATATAAGTTTTATCTAAAAAATTACAGCATTATCATTTTGAGAAAGTTATGCTGGCATAATATAATTTATGCAGGTGCGTATGATCATGTATAATTAAAGCAGATAAAGCCGGCCGGAAGTAATTTCTGGCTGGCTTTTTTGTGGCTTTTAGCTTTGGAGGCAGGGTTGAATTATGAAAAAAGGTCAGATTGGTGTAGGTATTATAAACAGGGTCGAATTTCCGAATAAGGGTATATTATATACCGATGAAGGGGAGAAAGTTATTATAAAAAATTGTGTTCCCGGACAAAAAATAAAATTTTCCATTCGTAAAAAACGAAAGGGAAAATGTGAAGGGCATATTTTGGAAGTGCTGGAGCATTCACCGATGGAACTCTCAGAAAGTGCCTGCGAGCATTTTGGAAAATGCGGGGGCTGTGTATACCAGAACCTGAGTTATGAAAAACAGTTGGAATTAAAGGCGGATCAGGTAAAAGATTTACTAGCAGAAGTGGTCAAAGAGGCAGGCTGCGGAAAAAGATCGGCGGCAGAAAGCAGAGAGGAAATAGATGTAAATAGCAGAGAGGGAATATACGTAGAAAGCGAAGAGAGAATACATGTAGAAAGCGGAGAGAAAATACATGCAGATAGCAGAGTGGGTTCACGGGCAGATAGCAGAGCTGAAAGTAGAAAGAATCTGGAAGAATTAGAAACAAATTTTGATGTGGAAAGCGGAAAGAAATTAAGATTAGTTCAGAGTGGTTCTTTTGCTGAAGAGAATTTAATTACAGGATTAGAAATAAATTCTGATGCCGGCACGATGAGTGAATTAAAGGCAGAAGGCAGGCAGGAGCCGGATGCGGCAAGCATAAGGAAAATAGGAGCAGAAGACAGAAGTGAATTAGATGCGGCAGGCATAAGAGCAATAGGAACAGAAAGTGGAAAAAGTCCAGAGGCAGTGGCAGGAACGAATTTTGAGGCAGAATCAGGAACGAATTTTAAGGCAGAATCAGGAACGAATTTTGAGGCAGAATCAGGAATAAATTTTGAGGCAGAATCAGGAATAAATTTCGAGGCAGAATCAGGAATAAATTTTAAGGCAGAATCAGGAATAAATTTCGAGGCAGAATTTGAACAGGAATCAGATGCAGGAGGAAGGAGCTTAGGCATAATAAGAACGAATTCTGATATAGTTTATGCCGCAAATACTAATATGGACGAATGCGGCGGGGACTGTTTAGCGTGGTTTGAGGGGATTCAGCCTAGTCCTAAACAGTTTGAATACAGAAATAAAATGGAATATTCATTTGGAGATGAGTATAAGGATGGGCCGCTGACACTTGGAATGCACAAGCGGGACAGTTTTTATGATCTTGTAACCGTAGAAAAGTGCCGGATTGTTGATCTGGATTTTAACTGTATACTAAAGGCTGTGCTCAGTTATTTTACGCAAAAAGAAATCAGTTATTTCAAAAAAAATTCTCATGAGGGTTATCTGCGTCATTTATTAGTAAGAAAGGCAGAAAAAACAGGCGAGATTTTAATTGACCTGGTGACAACAACTCAGCCGTGCGGCATGCTGTCAGAGAAGGAATTATTAGAAGGATTTCAGAAAACAGTTCTGGACCTAAAGCTGAGGGGAAAAATTGCAGGTATTCTGCATACAAGAAATGATAGTATTGCCGATGCAGTGAAGGACGAGGGGACAGAGATTCTATACGGACAGGATTATTTTTATGAAGAATTGCTGGGGCTGAGATTTAAGATTTCTGCTTTTTCTTTTTTTCAGACAAATTCGCTGGGAGCAGAGGTGCTGTATGAAACGGTCAGGGAATTTATCGGCAGTTCGGGCTTGGAACAGGGAAGTGTAGTGTATGATCTTTATTCTGGCACGGGGACAATCGCCCAGATGCTTGCGCCCGCTGCAGGCAGGGTTATCGGGGTTGAGATTGTGGAAGAAGCTGTGCAGGCAGCGAGGGAAAATGCCGGGCTGAATGGTCTTGAAAACTGTAAGTTTATAGCCGGGGATGTGCTGAAGGTGCTGGAGACCATTGAGGAGAAGCCGGATTTTATTGTGCTAGATCCGCCTAGGGAGGGAGTGCATCCTAAGGCTTTGGAGAGAATTTTGGATTATGGGGTGGAAAGGATGGTGTATATTTCTTGTAAGCCGACTAGTCTGGCCAGAGATTTGAGGATTATGCAGGAGAGAGGGTATATTGTGGAGAGGGGGAGGTGTGTGGATATGTTTCCGGGGACGGTGCACGTTGAGACGGTAGTATTGATGTCAAGGGTTGAGAAATAGAAGTACAAAAAAGTGTAGTAAATGATATGCTCCCTACATGGTAGACACAGGAAATAATTAAATGTCTATTGTATAA
>CAJUHV010000083.1 GCA_910586445.1 uncultured Eubacterium sp. | reverse complement strand
GGCCGTCTGTCTGTTTTCTGTTTATAGTTACTGCTTCTTTATCGCCCCTGTGCATCTGACTGGGCAATGACAGATATTGATGCATCGGTGAAACCTATGTGGTACCGGCTTAGCCGAAGGGAATCAGACTATTGTATTGAGTGCATTACAGATGGCATCACATTCCAGCAGATGCGGATATGCTATTTGTGGGAAGGAAACGAAGCTTCACTGGTGGAGGAGGCAAAGAAAACCTGCAAAGACCCGGTCATGCTGATTGAGCAGCGGCTGGACTTCTCACAGTTTGTGGAGGAAGGCTTCGGCACAGGCGACTGCGTCATCATCGCAGACGGGACGCTGTATATCATCGATTACAAGCACGGCAAGGGCGTGGAGGTTTCCGCAGAGGGGAAATCCGCAGATGATGCTGTATGCCCTGGGTGAGCTGGAGCTGTTCGACGGCATTTCTGACATTGAGTCTGTCACTGTGCCAGTCCTGCCATGCGAGGATTCATGCGGAGCGTGGCGATCGCTGGCAGAAAAAGTAACAGGCAGGAAACCCCGCAAAGATGGAATTACCTGCCTGTGCATGATTTCCTGAAAAGATCTGAGTGTGAACCGGTATCGATTAAGGTCAGCGTTAAAATATCATTTTCGATGAGATAAATTAACAGCCAGTCCGGCTTGATATGGCATTCCCTAAAATCTGCAAGGTCTCCGGTCAGCCCATGGTCGTGGTAGCGTTCTTCGAGCTGCTTTCCCTGACGCAGCAAGTCGACAACTTCATCCAGCAAAGAGATATCAATCCCACGTTTTTTCATGAGTTTATAAGCTTTTTTATAGGCTGTGGTAAATTTGACCTGGTACATCAATCATCAAGAGCCGCTTTTAAATCTTCCATCAAAATAAAATGATGGCAGGGGCGGTAGAAAGCTTTGGAACCAATCAGCCGGGGAACGGGCGTGGGGGGTGCCGCGCATAAAAACCGGAATTCAAACGGAGGATTAACCCATAGGCGCTAAATTAAGCAGGCAGTCCTGGTAAAACTGCTGAATGAAACTCGTCCTCCTGATTTATCCGCCATCGTTTTTTCTTTGAGAGATAGCGGCTGTATTTTTCGTATGCTGAGTATGTATTTTCCTGTTTCTCAATCAGAAAACAATCTGCCATGAATGCCTGCCGTTCTGTAATTGTCCATATGATAAGCCACAGCAGCGTCACCGCTTCTGCGTAGTCCGTACTGCCGGCTTTTATGGTAGTGGCAGAGAAATTTTATTTGAAACGTTTAAACAGGAGTTCCACCTGCCAGCGGCTTCTGTACAGGGCCGTATCCCTGCCTCTTGACCATGGGAGGGAGCCTTTCATTGGCGGAGCATATCCTCCTGTTGTTCCAGTAACTGATGAAATATCTTCAGATGGGGGTTCAGTTCCTCCACTGTCATTCTTTCTGTGCCGTGTCTTCCATAGATGAGCTCTTCCTTCATCCGTGCCCACATGCTTTCGCACCGTGCATTGTCATGGCAGTGTCCTTCTGCGCTGTTCATGCTTTGGAAAATGCCGTGCTTATCTTTTGGGTTCTTATGCCCGTAGCAGAAATAGAATGTGGCATGGATCTGAAATCAGGATGGGAAGAAAGATATTTTTCATAAATAGAGTTTGGGGAAATGTTACAAAACATAATATTTTTATATAAAAATATGATTTTTGTTAAATCATAATATATGTTGGACACATCGTCTCATTTACAGGCAGATATCCTTCCATTATAATTTTATTCAGCTTGAGTGTTGTGTGAGAAAAGGAAGACCCGGGCGAAATTTTCTTACTTCAGCCAAATGTTCAAACTATTAAATGAAATATTATAAAAAGGAGTGAAGTTATGAGAAAGTTATCCCGTATGGCAGCAGTAATTCTGGTATTGATTCCGCTGCTGTCGCTTATAGGGTGCAGCAGTTCAGCAGATAAAAAGACTCATCTCACTTTCCAAATATGGGACGTCTATCAGCGTCCCGGGATGCAGGCCATTTGTGATGCGTATACTGCTAAACATCCTGATGTAGTGATTGATGTACAGGCTACAAGCTGGAGTGAGTATTGGACTAAGCTTGAGGCTTCTGGTGAGAGTAATACCATGCCGGACATTTTCTGGATGCACACTAACCAGCTGCTGTATTATGCTGACTTCGGCATGTTAGCTGATGTGACAGACCTTTATGATGATGTAGATCCTAATTACTATGAGGAGCATTTCTCTGAAATTTCCCGCAGTAACGCCAGCGGCAGCGATGGCCGGCTTTATGGCGTACCAAAGGACAAAGATAACGGCCTGCTGGTGTATAACAAAGAAATGTTTGATGCCGCTGATGTTCCTTATCCCACAGATGACTGGACCTGGGAGGATTTGGTGGATGCTTCCAGAAAAATTCACGATGAAACCGGTAAATACGGTTTCATGGCTTATAATGACGACCAGCTGGGATACTGGTGTTTTGCTTATCAGGCCGGCGGGCACATTCTTACCGCCGACCGTACAAAGGCTGGCTATACCAACCCCGGCACTGTTAAGGGCATAGAGTTTTATGTGAATATGCAGAAGGAGGACTGGTGTCCTGACCAGACATATTTTGCCGAAACTGCGCCTGGAACTGCTTTCTTTTCTGAAGAAGGGGCCATGTATCTGGAAGGTAACTGGAACTTGCCGCAGCTGATGGAGAATTACCCAAAGATGCGGGGAAAGTGGGATCTGGCTAAACTTCCCAGGTGTGCGGATACGATCGAGGATAGTGAAAGCCTGGATCAGGATGGACGGGCTACCATGTCCAATGGTCTGTGTTATTCTACGGCCGCTCATGGTAAAAAGCGCGATATTGCACTGGATGTAATTAAATTTTTCGGCTCGGAAGAGGCTCAGCGTATCTAGGGAGAAAAGGGTGCTGCAATTCCTGCTTATATAGGCTGTGAGGAGTCCTGGCGTGCCGCGTTTGACCCTTACGATGAAAAGCTGAACCTGGATGTTATCTTTGAACAGTTTGATTATGCGGTGCAGGCAATTTATAACTCTGCCAGTCCTAAGTGGAGGAGCCTGGTACTGGACGAATTGACGAATGTATATGCAGGCAAGCAGGAGCTGATGACAGGGTTAGAGAACATGGAAAGCATCGTCAACACGGAAACCGCCAAGAAATTGGCGAAAGACTGAGAGAGGAGGGAGTTTCAGGAATAAGAAATTATCTGCCGCCGCGAGACGGGAGGAGAGATGGGGCTGGTTTATGGTAGCGCCTACGATTATCGGTCTGGTTATTTTGAATTTCTGGCCTTTTGTACAGACGCTGTATGCCAGCTTCTGTGAACATCTGGGCTTCGGCCATTACAGATTTATTGGTGTGCAGAACTATAAAGATATGTTTGGAAATACGGAATTTTGGAAAGCCACTTGGAATACAGTTTACTTTTGTATTTTAACTGTACCTGTGGGCATAGTTCTGGCTTTGATGGTTGCCTTGCTCCTTAACGCGCGTGTGAAATTCAAAGGCGGTTTCCGAACCATCTTTTTTCTGCCGCTGGTTTGTGCCCCGGCGGCTGTAGCCATGGTATGGCGGTGGATTTTTAATACTGAGTACGGTATTTTAAATCAGATGATCGGCGGCAGAATCCAATGGATTACTGATCCAAAGACGGCTGTACTGGCTGTCGCCATTGTATCTGTCTGGAGCAGCATAGGTTATGATGCAGTTCTTTTGCTGGCTGGACTGCAGAATATTCCAGGTACACTTTATGAAGCCAGCGGTCTGGACGGTGCGGGTAAGATTCGTCAGTTTTTCACAATCACCCTGCCGATGGTGTCACCGACCCTGTTCTCGGTTCTGATCATGCGTTTGATGGCATCCATGAAAATCTATGACCTCATTTACATGATGGCAGATGAGACGAATCCGGCGCTGACAGATATGCAGAGTTTGATGTATCTGTTTTATCGCTCATCTTTCGTGGCAGGAGACCGTGGTTATGGTTCCGCTATCGTTATTTGGACGGTCAGTCTGATCCTTCTTGTGACGCTTGTTCAATTCCAGGGGCAGAAGAAGTGGGTTACATATGACGTTTAAGGAGGTATTACAGTGAAGAATTCTTTGAGACGCTCCTATTTGATTACCAAACTGCTTACCTATTTTTTCCTGATTTTAGGTGCAGTAATTATGATCTTTCCGTTTGTGTGGATGATCCTTACCAGTTTTAAGACAGTTCCTGAGAGTATGCAGATTCCGCCGGACATTTTGCCAAAACAGATTAATCTGGTTAATTTTAAAGATGCAGTTGCCAGTCTGCCTTTTGGCAGTCTGTATTTGAATACGATACTGATGGTATTTTTCCGTGTAGTCTGCGCCGTTTTATTCAGCTCTATGGCAGGGTACGCATTTGCCAAACTGAAATTTAGAGGCAAGAAGCTGCTTTTTGGCATTGTACTGGTTCAGATGTCTTTGACAAGCCAGATTTTTATTATCCCGCAGTATCAGATGGTTGCCAGGATGGGAATGGCTAATACGATTTTTGCACTTGTTTTCCCGGGGTTAGTCAGTGCCTTTGGTGTATTTTTCCTGCGCCAGGCATACATGAGTATACCGGATGAAGTGGGTGAGGCTGCTTATCTTGACGGCTGCAATCAGTGGCAGACTTTCTACAAGATTATGTTCCCTTTGACGGGAACTTCCGTAGCGGCTCTCACTATATTTACCGCTGTTTTCGCATACGGCGATTTAATGTGGCCGCTGGTAGTTAATTCAGATCTGAAGATGATGACTCTTTCATCCGGTCTTTCTACCCTGCGCGGTCAGTTTACGACCAACTTTCCTGTGCTGATGGCCGGTTCTCTGCTGGCCATGCTGCCGATGGTAGTGCTGTACCTGATCTTCCAGCGACAGTTTGTGGAAGGAATCGCCGGTACCGGCGGAAAATAGGCTTAAAGACAGTCCCGGCATAAGCTGTCGGGACTGTTTATCTAAATGACTTACAAGGGGGTATTTCTATGATTGTACTTGACCGTGAAAACAGAATTTTTACGCTGCATACTCTAAATACTACATATCAGATGAAGGCAGACCAATACAATGTACTTCTGCATACTTACTATGGCTCAAGGATTGATGACTGCGACATGTCTGTTATGATTCAGTGCGGCGGCCGCAGTTTTACGCCAAATCCCAATGAGGCGGGGAGTAACCGGAACTATTCGCTGGATGTTATGCCGCAGGAATATTCTACCTGCGGCGTAGGCGATTTTCGACTGCCCTCTGTTGAACTGGAATTAAAAAACGGCAGTCATACTGTGGATTTACGTTATAAAGGTTTTCGCCTGGAAAAGGGGAAAAACCTTCGGAGGGTCTGCCTGGTTTTTATGGGACGGAAGATGAGGTGGAGACACTTGTAATTTTATTAAAGGATGCTGCTGCTCAGGTGGTGATAGAATTGTATTATAGTATTTTTGAGAATTATGACCTTATTACTAGAGCGTGTTTGAAAAATCATTCCCGCGATCTGCACTCCCCACTTTGCGGAGAATTCATCCCAAATTTAATCAACATAGCCCGCTATGCCTCATAAATTTGGGATAAATTCTCCACCAAGTGTGAAGCACATCTCACGGAAAGCATTTTTCAAACACGCTCTAGGGCCGTCAGGGTAGTTAATCAGGGAACAGATGAGATCCGCCTATGTCAATGCGCTTCTCTCTGCCTGGATTTTCTCCAGTCTGATATGGATTTGCTTACCTTTAACGCGCGCCATCTGATGGAGCGGTGTCTGGACCGGGGACCATTGCGGCCTGGAACACTCTGTGTGGGCAGTGTGCGCGGGATATCCAGCCATCAGCATAACCCCTTTGTGATTCTCTGTGATCATGTTGCTGATGAAGACACTGGTATGTGTTACGGTGTCATGCTTTTGTATAGTGGCAATTTTGAAGCGGCCGTGGAGTGCAGTCAATTTGGGAACAGCCGTCTGGTCATGGGGATTCATCCTTATCATTTCTGCTGGACGCTGGAACCAGGGCGGGCATTCACTGCTCCAGAGGCGGCAATGGTTTGTTCAACTGATGGCTTTGGACAAATGAGCCGTCAGTATCATAAGGCTGTCCGGGAACATCTCCTGCGGGATTCTTATCATGGCAGGCAGAAGCCGGTTCTGGTGAACAACTGGGAGGCTACTTATTTTGATTTTAATGCCGACAGGCTGATTGATCTTGCCAGAGAGGCCGCTGCTCTTGGGATAGGGCTGTTTGTCATGGACGACGGCTGGTTTGGTTCCAGAAATGATGACAGCAGTGGTCTTGGCGACTGGCAGGTGAATTTAGAAAAGCTGCCCAAAGGGCTGGAGGATTTGGTTTTGCACATTAAGAATCTGGGAATGAAATTCGGGATTGGATGGAGCCGGAGATGGTCAATGAAGACAGTCATCTCTATCGTGCGCATCCCGATTGGGTGCTGCACGTTCCGGGACGTGCTCCTTCTAGGGGCAGAGGCCAGCTGGTACTGGACTTTTCCCGCAGGGATGTTCGGGATTATATCTATGAACAGATGAAAGCAGTACTATCCAGCGCCGACATCTCCTATCTTAAGTGGGACATGAACCGCAGTCTTACTGATGTATGGTCTGCCGGTCTGCCTGCCCGGCGTCAGGGGGAGGTTTTTCACCGGTATGTCCTGGGAGTTTATGACCTGTTAGAGCGTCTGCACCAGGATTATCCGCACATTCTTATTGAAGGCTGCTGCGGAGGAGGGGGACGGTTTGATGGTGGTATGCTCTATTATACGCCCCAGATCTGGTGCAGTGATGATACAGATGCTGTTGACGGCCTTCGTATTCAGTATGGAACGTCATTCTGCTATCCGGTCTGTACCGTGGGGGCCCATGTCTCTGCTGTTCCCAACGAGCAAAATGGGCGCATCACTCCTCTGAAAACCCGGGGAATCACTGCAATGAGCGGAGCTTTTGGTTATGAGATGGACTTGGGCAGGTGCACTACAGAAGAAAAAAACGAGATTCACCAACAAGTCAAAAATTATAAAGCACATTATGATTTGCTGCATTATGGAGATTATTACCGGCTTAGCAGTCCGTATCAGGACAGCGCTTATACAGCCTGGGAGCAGGTGTCACCTGATCGGCGCGAGGCTCTGGTCAGTGTAGTGTTTGGCTGCGCCGGCACTTTGCCGCTTTTTCGCACCCTGCGGCTGAAAGGGCTGAATCCTGCGCTGCAATATCAGGCTGATGGAACAGGTTCTCTTTACAGCGGCAAGGCTCTGATGAATTCCGGTTATCCGCTTCCTCAGGTACAGGGTGATTACCCGGCTCTTCAAATTTATTTAAGGGCAGCCGAATAATCAAGGGGAATACAATTTTGTTTTCTCCATTCCTGGGGCGGCAGACCGTAGCATTTCTTGAAAGCCTGAGAAAAATAAAGTTGATTAGGGTAGCCGCATTGAGCGGCTATTGTTTTAATGGGCAGATCAGTGAGACGCATTAACTCTGTTGCGTTCGTCAGGCGCTGATGGATTAAGAATTCCTAGGGAGAACAGCCCATTACTTTTTTGAATTTTCGGCTGAAATAGTTACGGTTTAGTTTGCAGAAGCTAGCAACCTCATCTATTGTCAGTTCACGTCCGCAGTTTTGCTGAATATAAGCTACGGCCTCATTGATGTAAAAATCCTTCTGAGCTTTTTCAGCAGTATTCTGCCGGGTAGATGAAAATTCAATCAGTTCATTCAGAAACAGGTATAACTGTCCCACCAGATGGATGGGTGATTTTGCAGAATTCTCATAAAAATATAGCATTCGATCCCGTAGAAGTTTCCCTTTTTCGATACTTTGCGGGAGATAGATGGGATGATCCCACTCCAGGCCTGCCTGAAGCAGGCATTCTTCCGCACGGATTCCGTCAAATTCAATCCATGCGTATTTCCAGGGATTCTTTTCATCGGCGGTATACATATTAACCTGTCCAGGGCAGATCAGAAATGCCTGGTCTGCCTTCAGGTTATATTCATGAATTTCACCGGTGGTGGTGTGTGAGAACAACGTTCCCTGTCCGCTGATGATGTAGTGAAGCAAATAGTGGTTGCGTACAAAAGGACCAAAAGAATGGAGGGGCTGACATTCTTCCCAGCCGTATTGATAGGGACGGATATCAAGAAAATGCTCATTTGGGAAAAGTGAGATGTGATTTGTTTCCATAATACGCAGCTCCTTCTAAACATCAAAATTTATTTCCTTAAATAATAATAGTAATATTATACGATATCAGTGGGAAAACAACAACATTATTTCGTTATGTAATAGCAGGATGTATATACCGACGAGCCTGCTGTTCGAGGCATGGGAAGAAGATGAAATGAATAAAAAGGAGCTGGAATATTATTTAAAAGTAAACCAACATGTTTTGAAAAATGCGGCAATTGACCGAATAAAATGATATATTTCATTACGAGAGTGTTTCTATCCTGATTAGATAGAAGCACTCTTTGTAGTTTTCAATAAATGATCTATTTTTTGCTGCGTTTTTTCCACGCTCGACTTTTACATCCGGTTTAAAACCATATTCTTTCATATCTGACAGAATGGATGGTTGATCCAGGATCAGCGGTATACCAGAATTTCTTAAAACGCCTGCTGATTGGAAGATTTGGCGAGCCTTATGATTTTGTCGGCCTGGCTATTATGCTGGCTTCGCCTGCTTCTGATTTTCTGACTGGCGGAAATTATGATGCTATCGGCGGATACTGGGCGTGCTGATTGTACATCCATAGAAAGACAATCCGCAATAATTCATGACGTGCACAATGAATTGGCCGCTGGCTGTAAAATAAAACATTATATTGTTGACTTTTTTCAACACAATAGTATATACTTGATATGCAGTCTATAAGCCTATACATATTTAGCCGGACATCAGTGCAGAGATTTTTATACGACAGAAATAAATTGGATAACTATGCTGACAGAGCGTGTTTGAAAAATGCTTTCTTCAAGATGTGTTTTACATGTAGTACCCGCAGGGCATGACATGGAGAATGCGGACTGCAGGAATGTTTTTTCAAACACGCTCAAAAACAGGCACAAGAGGCTGCACTAATATGGAAGGAGGATAGCAATGGCAAGGCGGGAAACATTAAAAAGGAAAAGGATAAAAGCAGTGCTGTTAGCGGTAGTATGTTCGACGGCAGCGGTATTTAGCCCTATGGGCAATGTATTGGCTGAGGGACATATACCTGGTACAAATGCCGTGATACCAGATCAAAAGAGGCCGGGAAATTACACAGCAGGCTTGGACAATCCAGTCAGTTGGGAACAGGCAGATATCAGCCGGAATCTGTTCAGCCAAGGGCCGATGGCAGACAGTCAGAACGCAGGTGTGCAGCATTTGATGGCAGCCGCACGCGATGCAGGCGCATTGCAGCCGGATATGGCCAATAATTATGCAGAAGTGCAGAAGTCAGTAGATGCGGTCGGTAATGCAGGCGCACAACAGCCGGATTTAGCAGATAATGGCCCAAAGGTACAGCAGAGGGAAAGACGGGAGTTGCGAGAGGCGGTTAATGAGGCAGTCACGCAGGAGTTAGATCAGGAGCTGGCAGGTGCTGTCAGTGATACAGGCGCACAGCAGCGGGAAGGGCAGGAGCCGCCAGACAGCAGCAAGCCATCAGAAATGCAGGTGCCGGACAGCAGCAGGTCCTCAGATGAGCAGTCGTCAGACAGCGGCGAGCCATCAGATGGAAGCAGCGGGCCATCAGATGGAAGCAGCGGGCCGCCAGATGAGCAGCCATCAGATGGAAGCAGCGGGCCATCAGATGGAAGCAGCGAGCCGCCAGATGAGCAGCCATCAGATGGATACAGCGAACCTTCAGACGGCAGCGGCCAGAATCCGGAGGGGCAGATCCCGGATCAGGAACAGCCGGGCGAGGCAGAACCGGATCAAGATGATCCTGCGCAGGATGAAGAAGAAAGAAAAGACACGATAAAGGTGACAGTATCTGTCAGCCTGAATAAAAATGGCACATATGCAGATGTCAGCTGGAAAAAAACAGGGGATGGGAAAGTTTCTTCCTATCTGGTACAGCGCAGCAGCAGCCGGAATGGGAAATACAAGACAATTGCACGGCCAGAGGCCGGAAAAAAGTATACCGATAAAAAGGTGAAAAGTGCACAACGCTGCTATTACCGCATAGCAGCAAAAACAGAAAGCGGAGACCTATATTATAGTAAAGCTCGTCTGTTCCAATGTCCGGTAGAACCGCTGTCAGGAGTAAGGCTGGTGCGGTATTCGACCACTTCCATTAAAGTGATGTGGGACCAGAGCAAAAATAAAAAAGCCAAATGGTATAAAGTATATTATGCAAAAAGTAAAACAGGAAAATTCAAGCTGGCGGGCGTTACAAAAAACAGCTGGTACCGCGTAAAGAATTTAAAGAATGGTCAGGACTATTACTTTGGCGTAAAGGCATGTACGACAAAAAAAGAATCCGGGTTTGACAGCATGCTTTCAAAAACAGCGAAAATGAAGACGGTTCCATATGAACGCACGACAATATTTGCAGGGGATTCCATTACTACCGGGCTGTCAAGCTATCATATATTAGATGAGATTGCCATCGGCGGGAAAAAAAGCGTGGTGGCTGCCATCGGATTAAATACAATGACGTTTCGCACAAAAAAGGTATTTAACGGGAAATCCGGGGTAGAAAGCATTGTAGCTGCCAGACCTTACCGCGTATACATTATGCTTGGAGACAATGATATTCATTTTCGAAATAAAAATGACCTGATTGACGGATACAGGGAAATTGTACGCGCGATAAAGGAAGGCACCCCGGATACGGACATTGTCATACTTGCCGCCTCTCCGGTTACGGCAGCGGAAGTGTCACGAAGGAAAGGATTTGCACAGATTCCTGCGTATAATCAAGGGCTTTCGGCACTGGCAAAAGAAATGGGAGTAAAATATTTCGACTGTACCGGGTTTTTGAAAGACTCCACAGGCTGGCTGAAAAGCGCTTATAATGCAGGAGACGGCGTGCACTGGCAGCCGGCAGCATACCACGAATATGCCAGGCGCCTGACCGCATATGACAAGTCGCAGGATTAGCGGCGCAAGTCAATATATGCATTTCATATATTAAGAAATGAGATATGCAGCAGGAGTCAATACATATATCTCATACGGGAAATGACGCAAATTATAGTTAGGAGGAAAAGAGATCATGAAAAGAGAACATGGAAACAGAAACAATCATCAAAACAGCGGCCTGGGCCGGATGAAAAAAATGGTGTGCAACCTGTTAGCATTTGTCTGCTTTGCGCTGGCACTGGTGCAGGCACCGGCCGTGGCAGAGGCCAAAGCGAGTGCAAAGTCGCTGTGCAAGGCGGCGCTGGATGCTACAGGGGGCAGCAGTTATTTAACATCCCAGACAACAAAAGCAGGAGACTGCCCGATCTTTACGGTAGCGCAGTCAAAGAAAATTTCGTCTATCGCGTATTTGTGTGACGATAAGGAAATTTACAGTATCTGTGTCGTAAAGGCTGCGAAAAAGTCAGATGCCTCGAGTTTATTAAAGAGTATCAAGGCGTATCAAAAGAACAACAGCAGCAGCGATTATCTGGGCGATTATTCGCAGACGGAACAGAATGTGTTTAAAAATGCAGTCTGTGGAAAAAAGGGACAGTACGTCTGGTATATTGCGATGTCATCCAAAAAGGATGTGAATAAAAAAGGTCAGGATGCGCTGAAGAAGCAGCTGTAAAGGGCAGAGGTTAAAAATGGTTTTCAGCAGTTTGATTTTTTTATTCAGGTTCCTTCCGCTGACGCTGCTTGCGTACTATATCGTGCCGCGTAGATGGCGGGATCTGGTCTTATTTTTGGCGAGCCTTATTTTTTATGCATGGGGTGAGCCGGTTTATGTAGTATTGATTTTGTTTTCCACGATCGTTGATTATACAACGGGCAGGCTTGCGGGGTACTACAGGGAGCAGGGGAAAATAAAACAGGCAGGCATGGCAGTTTTTACATCAGCCGTGATCAACCTTTCGCTGCTGGGATTTTTTAAGTATGCAGATTTTTTCCTGCAGACTGTGCATGCCGTGACCGGGCTGAAGGTGCCGCATGCGGGCCTGCCGCTGCCGATCGGCATATCGTTTTATACATTCCAGACAATGTCGTATACGATTGATGTATACAGAGGCGAAGCGAAAGTGCAGAAAAACCTGATTACATTCGGGGCTTATGTGGCATTGTTTCCGCAGCTGGTGGCCGGGCCGATTGTACGCTACCAGTCGGTAGCCGGGCAGCTTGAATCGCGCAGGGAGTCGGCAGACTTATTTTTCAGCGGGATTTTGCGGTTTTGTGCCGGAATGGGCAAAAAGGTTTTAATTGCCAATCAGATTGGTGCTTTGTGGAATGAAATAGCTGCAATGAGTGCCGGAGAGCTGACGACGGCTGCGGCATGGATTGGGTGCGCGGCGTTTTCCTTACAGATTTATTTTGATTTTTCCGGCTATTCGGATATGGCGATCGGCCTTGGGAAGATGTTTGGATTTACATTTCCAGAAAATTTCCGCTATCCGTACGAATCCAAAAGCATTACGGAATTTTGGCGGCGCTGGCATATTTCACTTGGAACGTGGTTTCGGGAATATGTGTATATACCGCTTGGCGGAAATAAAAAAGGGCTGGTGCGCCAGATGTTTAACCTTGCGGCTGTCTGGTTTTTGACCGGGCTGTGGCACGGCGCATATTGGAACTTTGTCCTGTGGGGGTTATACTACGGCATACTGCTTGTATTAGAAAAATTTTTTCTGCTGCGGGTGCTGGAAAAGCTGCCGGGATGGTGCAGGAGCTTTTATACGCTGCTTTTGACAATGGCAGGCTGGTGCCTGTTTTCCTGTCAGGATATGAAAGACAGCGCCGGGTATATGCGTGCATTTTTGTTCCATGCCGACGCCGGGGCGGCCAGCAGGCACGATGCCTATCTGCTTGGGTCGAATGCGGGGCTGTTTATCATTGCGGCAGCTGGATGTACCTCTCTCGCAAAGCGGTTTGTATCCGTCATGCTGCCGCAGGATTCGCAGAAAACAAAAACGGCAGGGGATTTAGCGGGTATTGCCTATGCAGCAGTGGTGTTTGCCGTTTCGCTTGCAATGCTGGTCAATTCTTCGTACAATCCGTTTTTATACTTTAGGTTCTGATTCGGCAGGCTGTAAAAATGGCCTGCGACAGGAAGGTTCTATGCGTTATGGATAAAATAAAAATAGCGGGGATTGTGCTGTTTTGCACAATGCTTTCAGCCGGAGGACTGGTTTACTGCATAATGCCGCAAAAGGAGTTTTCCGATCTGGAAAACCGTCTTCTGCAGACAAGGCCGCAGCTGGTTTTGGAGGAGCTTTTAAACGGCAGCTATCAGGAAAACTATGAAGCATACTTAAATGACCAGATGCCCAGCAGGGATGGGTGGGTCTGGATGGCTGTTCAAATGGAACGGCTGCTTGGTAAAAAAGACATCAATGGCGTTTATATTGGAAAGGATGGGTACCTGCTGGAAAAGTTTGACGACTCAGAATATGACCGTGCCCAGATCAAGGAAAATATAGACGTTCTCTCGCAGTTTTTAAACAATGCGGTACAAAAATATGGAAAGGAGAGGGTATCCTGTATCATACTGCCGGATAAGGCAGGTGCTATGCCGGGCAAGCTCCCTGCTTACGCGGAAAGCACCACCGCACAGGAAAAAAATGCGGCAGCAGGACTGAAAAAAAGCCTGGACGAGCCGGATATTTTGTTAGACCTGCAGCCGGAGCTGCAGAAGCACCAGAATGAATACATTTATTACCGGACAGACCATCACTGGACGACGCTGGGGGCTTATTATGCTTACTGTAAGTGGGCAGAGCAGACCGGGCATAAGGCACCTGGGCTGGACAGCTTTCAGAGAGAAACAGCTTTTGATGATTTTTACGGCACGACTTATAACAAAGCCCATATCCGTGTTCCCATGGACCAGGTGGAGCTGTTCCATGGCCCGTTTGAGGACGGGATTACGGTGGAAGGGGATGAAGGTAAAATAAGATCGGATTCCTTTTATTTTAAAGAAGCCGCAAAAGCAGGGTTTAACCGTTATCAGGTGTTTTTTTCTAAAAATACGGCAAAAATCCAGATCTCTACAAAGGCAGCCACAGGACGCAGCCTGCTTGTAGTCAAGGATTCATTTGCAAACTGCTTTGTGCCGTTTCTGGCAGGCGACTACGAGAAAATCATAATGGTCGACTGCAGGTATGGGAATGAAAATGTCAATGACATCTTAGAAAGCCATGATGAGATTACAGACGTATTAGTGCTGTACAATATCAGAAAATTTATGCAGGATAAAAATCTCCATAAGCTGGACAAAAAAGCCGGCGGGATGGAAAAATTTGATGCCGAAAGTTTTTTTGATGAATGACTGGCGGGAGCAGATGCTGGAGCGTATTTGAAAAATCATTCCCGCGATCTGCATTCCCCAATTCAAGCTTCTTGGACTGCTGATATCCAGGATGATGCGGTATATTTGCCCCTTATGTGGGATGGACATATGTTGCCAGTTATGCAAATAGAATAAGGAGCATGAAAAGAAGCATAAAAACAGCATAAAAAGGAGCATAAAAAGAAGGGTAAAAGTAACATAAAAGAAACAGCAAAAGAAGCCTAAAAGAAACGAAAAAGAAGCCTAAAAACAGCAAAAGGGGCCTAAAAGAAACAGCAAAAGGAGCCTAAAAAACAGCAAAAGGGGCCTAAAAGAA
>CAJUHV010000082.1 GCA_910586445.1 uncultured Eubacterium sp. | reverse complement strand
CATTATATCGAAGGATTCTACATTTTGCACGGTACTCACTATTTACCGTTTACTTATCTCCAGTACAACACCTTACAGCGATTGGGGTTGGGGCATTTTGACAGTTGGGCGGCATCGTTTGGGGAAACTCAGACAGCGATTGAGTTCGTGCGAGTATTATAGGTACATGAATCATAAGTAAAATATAGGGATGGAAACATGTGCGGAAAAGGGATTGCAATATGCAGTTCCTTTTATTATTAGGCAAAGAATCAAAAAACTAATTGTATATAGCAATTACAGTGTGATATAATTTTTATGAATATTTTCCCAAAACAAGAAAACCGACAAAAACTATGGATATAATTTGATTTAAAATATGCACGAGGAATTGACATACAATGTTAGACTGGACAAACGAACAAAAAGTTATAATAAATATTAAAAAGATAATTTCAGCCAGCTGGCGTATGAACAGCCAGCAGATGTCTGAATATCAGGCCAGACTGCTCAAATGTCAGGACAAGATCTTGCAGGGACAGTTAGGCAGTGCGTTTATGGAATCTTATCATTTGATATTGACAGGGAGATCAGATATCAGATGGTCTGATCTGTTAAAGGATGCAGAATGGATTCTTTCATTCATTGAAAAACACCAGCAGTGTGAAACAAGCTTTTGGATAGAGTTTATATCAAAACTGGAAACACGGCAGAAAAAGTTATTCAGGACTAAGCTTGGCAGTGCATTTTTTGAGACATTGAGATTGAAAACAGGGCTGTATTCAGTTCAGAATAAGACGAAGCCTGTTTCAGAGCAGACTATTAAAAAGACTCCTAAAAAAGATTTTGTAAATGAAAAGGCAGAACTTGAAAAAGTTGCACAATGGCTGATGTGCGGCATTCAGGAAACGAAAGAAGAAAAAAAAGAGAACCGCCATTTTTTTAAACTGTTTGAAAGAGCAGCGGTTCCGGCAGCAGCCTGCTTGTCATTGTGTTTCATGGCTATCTGGCTGTTTGGGCTGGTCGGGCAGAAACAGAGCATATGGAATATACAGCAGATGAGAACAGATGTACTTGAAAAAGCAGTGCTTTTGCAAGAAGAAGTTACTGTTACAAAGACAGATACTGCGGCTCGAAAGAAGAAGGTGCCAGAGGCAGTTACATCTGAACAAAAAAAGCAGAAAGTGAAACAAACAGTGTCAGAATCAAAGCCAGATGTTTTACCCCAGTATAGGGAAATTGCAGAAAAATATCCTGGACTTTATGGATGGCTGGAGATTCCAGGCATGAATATTGATATGCCTGTTATGCAGCCAGATGAAGATAAGGAGTTTTACCTGCATCACGATTTTACAGGAACAGAGTCTGCAGAAGGGGCATTTTTTGTAGATCCGCAGAATGCGGGCTATCCTCAGGATGGCAATACGGTTATTTATGGACACAATATGAAAAATGGGCATATGTTTGGCATGCTGAAAAAGTATGCGGATGAAGAATATTTTCGTGAACATAAGGAAATTCGTTTTGATACAATTTATGAGTCAGGTATATATGAAGCCGTAGCAGTTCTGAGGACGAGAATTTTAAATGAAAATGAAACTGGATTTCGTTATTATCAGTTTTTTAATTACCAAAATAAGGAAACTTTCCAAAGGTGTTTGGATTTTATATCTGAAAATCAAGATTTTGATGCAGGATCTGTGCTGCAGTATGGCGATTCCTTATTAATGCTGTCTACCTGCGAATATTCACAGGAAAACGGCAGATTGGTGATTGTCGCAAAAAAGATGTGATATTGGTATGGCTGACAAAGTAAATAGAAAGTTGCGCAGTGAAAGGAGGATGATAAATATATGAACAGAATAAATGTTTCCGATTTGAACTTAACAAGGTGTATGGCCAAATTACTGTAGACTGTTCAGGTATATGATAAATTATAGATATAGTATATATGGAAAAATGAATGATACAGTACAATGAGTTATTTTCAATTTTAATAGGTAATTGTTTATCACTGTAGCAAGAGCTGAATACAAAGGAGGACTTATGGAAAATTACACAACCAGTTTTGAAGATGAATTATTGCAGGATATAAAGCAACACTTTATGTATGAAATTAGAGATACGGTAAAAGAAAAACTTGAGAAGGAATTGGATGAGGAGATTAAGAAAAAATATTTGCAAGATTATGAAGATAATTTTATTAATAATTTTGTTGCTAATCATCAGCAGGAATTTTATGATTTGCTATTTAAACAAGACGATGAAAAAAGCTGTAGTGATGAAGAAATGCAGAAAGATGAGAAAGTTAGTATAAAAGATTTTTTATATTTGGATATAACTCTTATGAAATCCTTTATTGCACAAATTAAGGATGGAGAATTATTAACAGAAATACATGATAATTTGACATCAGAAAAGAAAAGCAGAATAGATGCGAATAGAAAGAGAACAGTAAAAAAGGCATTAAATATAAAACCATTTGGATTTAATAGTGAAAATGAAATTACTACGCTTTCATTCAATAGTGAATTTATTGATGTTGGAAGAGAGATTTCAATCAAAGAGCATACGGATAATGTGTTTAACGCTCTGGATGCATTTCTCGCAGAAAATAATTTAGTAAACGAGTATACCAATATTGAGGTTGGTAATTATATTAGACTAGATATGGAATTTGAATATTTTAATTTTGATAGAATAGAATCGTTATTTGAACAAGAGTTTTTGGACAGGTTGTATTTGGAGCTTGCAGAAGAAAATAAAAATAATAAAATGGATTTAATGGAAATTCACAGCAAGTTACCTATGTTAAAAAAATTAATTCCTTATAATTCGTTTTTGTATGGAAAAGATATGTTAATTTTATTAACAGATGACTGCATAAGAGGTGATGCGAAAAAACTGGGCTTTATCTTTGATAAAAATGTAAAAGTATTGGGAAAAGTGAATAAGCATATTACAAATCAAAAGAATGATGAAAATTCATCAAGGATTGTTAATAGCTTGAATTCAATGCAAAATTATTCTTTGAACATTCTAAAAAAACTGGGTTTTATTAATACAGATGAGGTATACCTGATAACGCCCATAGCTATATATTATGAATATAAATAAAATATGATTTAGAGTTTTTAATCTGATTTATTTTGCCGTGATTTTATTTTTTTTCTACATTCTGCGGCAAAGTCATCAAATGACTGTTGAGATTTTATTTTATTGATATTTAATTGACGGACATCTTTATTAAAATCATTAATTTCTTTTTTTATGATTTGTTTACGTTTTTTCTGCATATTTATAGTCCTTACATGGCATATGATATGAAATATTATATGGCAATATGCTAAAATTATACCTGATATTAGTTGTTTTGCGAGAATATCCTACAGTTAGAAACTGGACGGCAAACAACTATGGGTATTATGGTAATGGATATTGATGCCAAAAATATTATCAAAGAACTGGATAAGGGCATTTATCATATGGTAAATGAAAAAATAAAGCTATCAGAAGCTAGATTTTAAACTATAATACATTTTGCTGATAAATACTGTTGCAAATAGGAGATAAAAAGGATAGACTGTTATTAAAGTGTTAGAGAACGAAAGAAAGAAGCACTATGAATGATTAAGAGGGGGAGTTGCAAATGAAGAAATTTTTGGCGGGATTTATGGCATTAGTTCTTATACTGACGAGCCCTGCATATGCCAGCTTTGGATATGCAGATACCGGAGAGGTGGAACCAGGTCGGGCATCCATATTGGACAGCGGGGAGATGAAAGTTAAAGGAACGAATTCCTTTGGGACAATGCTTGCTGATTCACTTGCCGCAGAAATGGATGAACAGGAAAGCAATGCTGGCTACAATGTATTTTCTATTGAAATGAAAGGAAAAGAAGCGTCCGTTTCCTTTGAAGCACTGCAGGATGCAGCTCTTGTAGTAGGCATATATGATGAGGATGGAATCGCAATGCTGGGTTCCGGCAAGTCAGAAGTATCAGCAGGGGATACGGAAACAGTTGTATCAATTGATATAGATGCAATGCCGCAGTATTTTTATCTGCGGGGGTTTTTAGTGGATGAAGATACGCTTCGTCCGCTGTGTACTGCTTATGAATCTCCGAATTATACGAAAGAAATGCAGGAGTTCTTTACAAAAACGACTGATAATTTTGATGCGGACAGGGTGCTGAACTTAGATGCGGATAAAACGAATAATTTTGCTGTATATAGCGATAAGGTTACGGTTGTTTCCGGTTCTGGCATAACTGTTGAAAGCATTGATGAAGAAAACAATACCTATGTATTTAAAAATGCTGACAGCATAGCTGCCATGCAGCAGGGGGATACTTTTTCGTATGAGTGTGCCGACGGGACTGCTCTGATTGTTAAAGTTGGCAGTATTCGTGTGGATGGGGATACAGTTACCGTAACCGGCATGGATACTTCGATGGAAGATGTGTTTGAATATGTTAAAATTGATACATCTTCTGGCCTGTCGGATATCACAGTGGATGATTCAAAATGTGACGAAGGTGTCACATACAATGGCATTGTGTATGATTCCGATCAGGAGGCTCATTTAAATGCATTTGAGGCGGATAAGGAATTGGGAGGTTCACTCTCTTTTGATGTAAAGAAAGAGGATAAAACCGAAACCTCTGGCGATGAGGAGAAAAAGGGCATCTATGGCAATGTAAACTTAAAAATATCAGGTTCTGTCAAAGCATATATATCATTGTCATATCAGTATATGGAAGTGAAGCTGAATTATTCTGCCAAGGCAAATTTAAGAATATCGATGACAGAGGAAAAGAAGCTGGCGCTTGGGTTCATAGGAATTTCGCCTCTGCCGGGGCTTTTCCTTGAATTTACGCCGTCGTTTGTCGTAAAAGTATCGGCTTCAGTGTCTATTAATGCTTCTTTGTGGGGAACGATAGGTTTTCGGGCTGAGATAGGCAAGGGTATTGAAAATATATCTACATCGCCGCAACTTGACGTGGAACTGAAAGGGGAAATCTCTGTTTTTGTTGGACTGTCTTTGGAGCCGAAGATAAAGATTGTGAGTGACCATCTGGCAAAGGCATCCTTGGATGCGACGCTGGGGGCAGAAGCAAAAGGTACGTTAAAACATACGATAATGACAACTGCAAATGCATCAACATCTAAAATTCATGAATGTAAAAATTGTATTGATGGCGATATATCGGCGAAAGCGGAACTGAAATTCTCAACAAAATTATTGAATTCAGATAAATTTTCATTTGGATTGTCGAAATCTATTAATATAAAAATATGTGACTGGTATTTTTCGATAGATTTTGGGGAATTTGGCCTTACGTCCTGTCCGCATTATTTATATAAGACCACAATTACAGTGGAGGATTATAAGAAAAACCTTGTCAGGGGCGCGGAAGTAAATGTGCCGTTTATCATATTTGAGAAGGATGAAAATGGAAATGAGAAAAAGACGAAGATTGAATCTGCTAAGACGAATGATGATGGAAAAGTGGAAGGGTATCTTGCAAGCGGGAAATATAATGTTAGTGTGACGGCGGCAAATTATAACAAGACGGTTCAAAAAGTTACGATTACTGATGATGCGAAAAGCGACCGGATATTGATGTGGGAAAGAATCAATGAAAGTGGAGATAACAAGGGAGAAGATAGCGAAGGTGAAGATAATAAGAATGATGAGTTTAAAATACCATCAGAAGATGAAGAAATTGCAGTTATCCAAGAAAAAGCACAGTCACTGTTGCTTCTTCGGGATGTAAGCAGCGTATTAACAGAAAATGGTAGCTTATACCGATGGGGGTCAAATTATTTGGGACAGTTAGGTGATGGCACAACAATTGATCAAACATTGCCTGTGAAGGTGCTAGATAATGTAAAGTCAGTATTACCATATAGTTTTGGTGATAGGGATATGTTAGTATTAACAAAGGATGGAGAATTATATGTATATTCATATAATGTAACAAAAATATTGGACAATGTAGCATCTGTTTTAAAAGGTAATAGTACATATGGGGCAATAACAGAAGATGGCAGTTTGTATATGTGGGGATCCAATTCTTATGGTCAAGTAGGAAACGGAACAGTTATTCAACAAACAGATCCAGTGAAAGTATTGGATGATGTAGTGTCAGTTACAATAAATTCTACAACTGGAGCGATAACAAAAGATGGCAGTTTGTATATGTGGGGTTTAAATGATCATGGCCAAGTAGGGAGTGGAACAACAGGAAAACAACTTACACCAGTTAAAATATTAGATAATATGAAATCTGTAGTAGTAGCATATGCTGATGGTTCACAAAATGGATATACAGCAGCGATATCAGAAGATGATAGTTTATATATGTGGGGGAATAATTTCCATGGTCAAATTGGAAATGATACATATGCTGACCAACTTCTGCCAGTTAAAATATTAGACGATGTTGAGTCCGTTAAAATAGTAAACGATAATATTAATAATGGTTGTGCTTATGTAGGTGCAATATTGAAAAATGATGATTTATATATGTGGGGAGGTAATTTTTGTGGACAATTAGGAAATGGAACTAATAAATCTAACATTATACCAAAGTTAGTATTAAAGAATGTAAAGTCAATATATACCTATTATTCTCTTGTTGGAGCAATATTGACAGATGGCAGTCTTTATATATGGGGAGGTACTGGAAAAATTTTATCAGGATGGGGAAACGATGGCTCATCGTATGGTACCGGATTGACAAAGACTCCCAAAAAGGTATCAGATATAGGACATGTGAAGACATTTGCGAGTGATGGAAGAATTCATCAAATTGTCACGGAAAACGGAGATCTATATATGTGGGGAAGTAATACATATGGGGAGATAGGGAACGGAAAAGGAGGCAAAGATGAAAAGCAAGATTCACCAATTAAAATATTAGAAAATGTTGAATTATCAATTGCGGGATACAATACATATGGTGCTATTACTAAAAAGGGAAGTATATACATGTGGGGGAAGAATTCATATGGTCAAGTCGGGGACGGAACCAAAATTGATAGAAATATTCCGAAGAAAATATTTGGTATCAACTTAAACAAAAGTACGATATCAGATGAAAAGGCAATATCACTAAGAGAAACAGAAGATTTATTAACGAATGAAACAATAGGTAATGAAGATAGGCAGACAGCTGTATTTAGAAATCTTATGCCAAATAGTATTTATAATTTTTATATTATGAAAAGTAGGTCAAAATATAATTTATTAAATACGGCTAATCTATTATATATATTGCAGACTTTAACAGATGCAGATGGTAAGCTTTGTGTAACATATATGCAAAATGAATTGTTTATAGGTGCAGATGTATTTGTTATTGGTGCGGGACAATATGATGTATCATCTTCAACAGTAAACATACCTAATTTGGAATATAGTGGAAAAATACAGTATATTAAGCCAATGGTTGTTTATCAGGGAAGAGAATTGACAGAATGGGATGATTATGAGCTTCTGGGTGATTACAGTGCAACGGATGTTGGTGATTACATTGTAACAATACATGGGATTGGTGAATATAAAGGTTCGGTGAATGCCTCTTATAAAATTACAGAAGCAAAAAGTCGAAAAGTAGAAAAAATCACACTAAGCGCAGCAGATGCAACTTTAAATGCTGGAAATACACTGCAATTAATAGCTGAAGTCTTTCCTGAGGATGCGGAAAATAAAACTTTACAGTGGTCATCCAGTGATGAACAGGTTGCAACTGTGGATGGCAATGGCAAGGTTACAGCCATAGGTGCAGGACAGGCAACAATAACCGTCAAAAGCCTAGATGGAAGCGGTGCAAGCGCTTCGTGTGTAATTACGGTTACTAAATTAGCGGATAATTCAACAGGCGGCAGTTCATCGGGAGGATCGAGCGGCGGTTCAACAGGTAGCAGTTCATCGGGAGGGTCGAGCGGCGGTTCAACAGGTGGCTCTTCCGGGGGAACATCAGGCAGTAATCCAAACGGCGGTTCAATAAGTAATGATCCAGACAGTGGAAATAATGGAGAACTGCAGGTAAAGCTGCTGTATTATATTGTCGAATTTAGTGCAAATGGCGGGAACAGCCTGAGCCGTAAGACAATGACGCTGCTGATGAATGATACGCTTGGCATTCTGCCAAAAATTCAGCGTAAACAGTATGATTTTAAAGGCTGGTACACACAGAAATCAGGTGGCGAAAAAGTAACACAGGCAACTGTGCTGAATGCTTCTACAACTTTATATGCACAGTGGGCAAAAACTGCGAAATCAGTGAAGCCGGCAAAATTATCCCTGAAAGCGAAAAAGGGTAGGCAGATGAAAGTGAGTTATAAAAAAGTATCTGGCGCATCAGGCTATCAGATTGCTTATTCCACAAACAAGAAATTCGCATCATCTGCAACGAAAAAGATTACAACGTCTTCCACAAGCAAGATTTTAAAGAATCTGAAAAAAGGGAAAACATATTACGTCAGAGTGCGTGCCTATCAGACAGATTCTGCCGGCAATAAAGTCTATGGAACGTATAGCGGAAAGAAAAGTATTAAGATAAAAGCATAATTGAATGGGTTCTTTATGGTTTTGCAGTAAAAAGTTATTATTGAAAACTATTTTAGCTGTGGAGCCATAAAGAGCCAGAACAACAGAAAGAAAAGGGGAAGGAATATGAAAGATACAACATACCAGGCCATTAAAAAACTGCAAATATGCATATTATTAAGCCTGTTTATTGCCTGTATGTTTCCAAACATGGCAAAGGCTGCGGCTGCACCGTCATTAAGCTCATCAACGGATGCAGTAGGTGTCACAGATGGCCAGATGATAGACGTCAGGGTGGATTTGAGCAATAATCCAGGGTTATCCACACTGGGAATGTCCTTGGATTATGACAGCAGTGTTTTACAGTATAGCGGCAGTACATGGAATTCTTCTTTTTCGGGCAGTGATATGACAATGGCTTCTGATGACGGAGGAACTTTGAATCTCTCAGCGGTCTGTGATGATGCTTATACGGAGAATGGAACCGTTGTTACGGTACGTTTTGATGCAGTGGGAAATTCCAGTACAGTTCCGGTTACGCTTGGGCTCCGTGATATGTCAGACAGTGATTTAAACGCGATTTCAGATTACAATGTTTCCAGCCAGATCATAACGCCGAAAGCTGACAGCCCAGAAGAACCGGAAAAATCAGATACAGATAGGACGGATACAGTGGATGACCAGGCAGATGCCGCAGCGATTAATACGACAGACAGCCGGACACAAAAAACAGATTCCAGTACACCAGCCAAACAGACATTATCTGCAAATGAAGGAAGTGTCAGCCGTGTATCTGTACAGAATACTTCTGTAGATATGGGAAATACACCGGATGAAAATTATAAAACAGGTGCGGGTATCGGGAATGATATTTTCCTTTTGCTTGCGGCAGTTTTTGGCATTGGGGCGCTGGCATTTTTGTGCAGAAAAGAACGAAAATAAGGAAAGCAGGCAGGACTATGAGGAAAAGATGCAGGATGAAAAAATTTGGGAAATTAATAGCCGCTGGACTGGCAGTGGTTTTATGCATGGGTGTGGTATCATTCCGGACATATGCAGACACAGCAGTGGCTGATGCAGGAGAATGGGTCATAGAACATGATCTCGATAAATCTGAGTGCAGGCAGGGGGATACTGTTGTTTTGTCTGTTTTTCTAAAACAGGGAAGCGGAAAAGCTGATTCACAGAATATGTTAAAAATAAGTGGTATGCTGGAATATGACAGCAGTTTGTTTGCAATAGAAAAAGCGGATATTCTGCCGGTTGAAAGTGAAAAAGCATCCGACTGGAATTTTGAGCCATCCACGGGTGCGTTTTCCATAGCGTACCACACGGACATTACAGTTCCAATGGATGGTATGATTCTGCAGCTTAATCTGCATGTGAAAGGGGATGCTTCGACTGGCAAAACGACAGTGTGCGTTACACATATGGGATGGGGCAGTTCCAGCGATGTGCAGACGGTAGAAATTGAACACAGGGTTCCGTCTTCCATTACGATTGCAGAGGCAGAAGTGAAAGCTGTACTTGGAGATGTAAACCTTGACGGTATGGTAAACCTGATTGATGTGAAATATGTTATGCAGCATTATAATAATGCAAGAACACTGGACAGCAGACAGAAACAGAATGCGGATGTTAACGGGGATGGTAGGGTGAATCTGACGGATGCAAAACTGATTATGAAATTTTATAATGGTGAAATAGATAGATTTTAATGTGTTAGTTTTGTCGAAGATGGCAGCGTATCCTGGCGCCATCTTCGATTTTACTTGGGAAAGCTACGTACTGTCCATCCATCAGATACACATTGATATTTACTTCATGCTCAGAAGGGATATCACTTGGATTGATAGTAATGGCAGTATTCGAAATTGTATTTTAGGAATCGCGTGCTAATTCCACAATAATGCTGCTCTGCTGATAAATCCAGTCTGTAAATTCTTTCACACTGGATTCGCCTGTATGGATTAGCTTTTTCCGCTGCAGGGCTTCTTTTTTGAATGTTTCAAACGCACCTTTCATTTTTTCCAGTTTTTCGGGCGGGAACCCATCATTTTTCGCCTTATTAATCTTATTTCTCCAGTTCTGACACTCATTTTTATAAAGCAGGTCATAATTATTTACCCTTGCACGTTCATCAAATTCCCGCTTGTTCTGCAAAGCCTTTGCCTTTCTGCATTTATCACTGCACAGTTCATACCGCCGGCTCTTTGCCAGGAAAAAGCAGTTACACATTTTGCATTGTCTGAAAATCAGCCCCCAGTCTTTCAGGCGGTTTAAATAATAAGATATTATCGGATAGAATGAAGTATACGTACATGCGCATTCCATTTCTGTCCCATAGCCAGGATACCAGAGTTCAAGCTTTGTATCTTGTGCCGGAAGGTGTGAGGGAAGTTTGTGAAAAGGAACGGGTGGGATAATCTGGCCCGTCTGCATTTTAAAATCTGTCTCTGCAGTTGTCTGGAAAGATAGCGTAAGATGGCTTATCATATCCATGAAACGGTCACACGCTGTAGTGCGGTTACGGTATTCCCTTGCTGCCAGATATCCTTCCCAGATGCGGCAGGCAGTATATTGACGCACCGGGTCGCCAGTCTGGTATTTTTGACGTAGGAAAGCAGATGCGGATTGTTCTAAATCCGGCTGCTTCCATCTGTTACTGTGAAGCGCTTTACGCAGCGGTGCCAGACCGTACCTGTTCCATTCTCCGGCCGGATCCTGTTCAAATTCCAGCAGGAACGTCCCAAGAGGACGAATTGTGTCGCAAATCACTTCTGCATCTGGATTTCCCCGCAGGCGGGAATGTACTGCAGATTCTTTTCCGGCAACGATGCGCTCTTTCATTTTCTTTATATCTAAGGTCATGACAAACAAAATTTGATCAAAACACGGATCATGCCGTTGAAATTCATATTCCATTACTGATAAATCCCTCTTTTTATGGTAATTATAAAAATAGTCACATCTATTACACTTATGATAGCGCATAGTTATTGATTATGCAAGGAAATACTGTTATGATGCGTTCAAATGGTAATTTGATTATATGCAGTACATTGACAACTGAATGACCGTCCGCAGGGGATATAATAAGGCAGGGAAGTGACGCTGTGATCAGTGGGAGCGCACCAAGCTATAAGAAACGCCGCAGAAATGGGGCAGGATGAACGTCCAGTGGGAAGAACGGCAGCAAAAAGGTTTATATTATTTAATCCAGGGGAGGTATAGCATGGAAGATGGCAAGAGACTGAAAGACTATAATGACCTGCCGCTTGTGCTGGATGTACGGCATATCCAGTGCATTATGGGAATTTCAAGGGCAAGCGCCTATGAACTGGTGCATATGCCCGGCTTTCCGGCATTCAGGAGCGGAAGGCTTATAAAGGTCAGCAAGAAGGCTTTTTTTGACTGGATGCAGAAAGCCGGTCAGCAGTAGGAAAAATAGTATTCTCTGAGAAAATATTTCAGACTATCTTTGATAATGATTTGAGAACTACAGGATGAAATTTTTATAAGACAGAAAGCAAGGGTGAAAGAAACTGAAACTTTTTTGACGTTTATTTGTGCATTAGAAGGAATGGTTAAAAAAAGAAAAGCTATGGAAAGGATAAGGCAGAATGATTGATAACGTAAACGGAAACAGCAGGGCTTTGGAAGATGCAATAAAAAATGCAGAACAGGCAAAGGCAAGACTGGCAAACGAAAGGAAGAAACAGAACGAAAGGCGCAGGAAAGCAGAAAACCGTTATAAATATATGATGGGCGGTATCATTGTAAAATATTTTCCGCAGTGTTACCGTTTTGAAGAAAGCGAATTAAACTGTATTTTATCCAAAGCACTTGCTACGCAGGAATGTAGACAGGTGATCAGAGAGATTGAACAGGAAGCGGGATGCGCACAGGACAACTACAGCAATGTGATGGAAGATGCAGAGGGGCAGGGAGCGTAGCGACCGAAGGGGATGTGTGCTTTCCCCTTCTGCAAGTCTGTAAGACAGGCAGCTTCTCTCCGTAGGAGAGCCCCCGGAGGGCGCACAATACCGCCGCCCCAGCGGTGGTATATCTGTGCGCACCCCGCAAGCGGGGTGAAAAGAATTTTGAGGCGGCACAGAATTATGGTGAAAAGCAGGGAACTGTAATCAGGAAATATTTGCAGTATTATCAGAAGCGTTTTGTGGTGGCTGTAGTGCGGAAATGGAAAACAGATGGACATGTCTGGCAGATGGAATGATTTGTGTTCTGACGGCTTTAGTTTTGTGTTTGGTGATGTGAAGCACAGATTTGTTTTTTGATTTGCTTAGCTGCCTCTACTCCAAGTTGATTTGAACTGTCAATGGAATGCCGCAGGCATTGGCTTTAGCCCTTGCCATTGACAGTTCAAATCAACTTGGAGTATACTTGGAAGCCGCAAATCCGGGAATAATTTACTTCTGTTGATGAATTTTTACATGCTGATGAGAATATTTGCGTGAAGTCATAAATAGCTTAAAAATTTATACATAGTTCGATTGTATTTGTAGCTATAGAAGCGGATTAAGATTATAAAAAAGGAAAGGACAGGGTGTATGGCTGGTCAATTAGAAAAGATAATTGCTAAATCGGGAAGAACTGTCTGGCGGTGAAACTTTTGGGCGTAAAACATTTAAGTACAAGGTTCAGCATTGTCAGGCGCAGCAAGGGGCAGTCAGCAGTAGACAAGGCATCTTACATCAGCAGGAGTGTTCTGTATTGTGAATATGACGGACAGAATTACCGTCCGAAATATCAGGAAGATCTGGTACACAGCGAAATTTCACTTCCTGTAAACGCACCGGAAGAATTTGCAGACAGGGCTGCGCTCTGGAATTCCGTGGAGCTTGCAGAAAAAGGAAAGAGGGCACAGCTGGCAAGAATGCTCAAGGCATCGCTGCCGAATGACTGGTCTTATGAGCTGGCAGAGGAAACAGTGAGGGATTATGTGCAGAGAAATTTTGTATCACAGGGCATGTGTGCGGACTGGGCAATCCACGATTCAGAAAACAGGGAAGGGCAGAGAAACTTACATATCCATGTGCTGCTTACCATGCGCCCGCTTACACAGGATGGAAAGTGGGGAGCGAAACAGCGCAAGGTTTATATTCTTGATAAAGACGGAAACAAAATAAGAAACTGGAATGGAAAAGGGTACAGAAGCACGACAGAATTTACAACTGACTGGAATGACAGGAAAAAGGCAAAAATATGGAGGAAAGACCTTGCCGATACAATTAATGCGGTAAATGAAAAGGCAGGCATTGGCGGAAGGTGGGAATACCGTTCTTTCAGGGAACTTGGCATTGAACGGGAACCATCCATACATTTGGGAGCGGGTGCAGGCAGGCTTGAAAAAAAGGGGATACAGACTGGCAGGGGCAATATAAACAGGGAGATCATGGAGCAGAATGCACTTCTGGAACAGGCGCTGGCTGATTATGAAGCGGCAGAGAAAAAGGTTGAAGAAATCAGGGCATCCAGATCGTGTGCTGTACCAGAATCTGGAAATGAGATTTTGGAACTGATCAGGAACATTGTGGGCATAAAGAAAAGGCTTGCACTTCCGATTATAGGCGGCAGATATATCCGGCGGATTAGCAACAGGGAAGTGCTTCAGAGACCGGAAAATGCTGCGACTTTTATATCATCTGCAAAGATTTCCAGCTTTGCAGAACTTGAAAAATTTGCTGATGAAAAGGAAAAAGAGTGGGAAATGCTTGATGGGGCATGGAAATCCGTGATGCGTCAGCTTGAACGACGGAATGACCAGCTTCGGGTGTATGCCAGATATGAACCTTATGCTAGGATATACAGGGAGAGCCTGGGCCTGAAAGGTTTAGCAAAGCTAAAATATGACAGGGAACATAAGAAGGATTTAGAAAAATTTCCACTGGTAAAGAGCCAGATGGCGTCACTTTTAGATAATGGGGAAAAGATAGCCACAGAAAAGTGGCGGATGGAAATCCAGTCCATAGAAAAAGAAATGGATAGTCTGAGGAGCAGGCGCGGGAAAGTAGCTGCGGCATTAGCATATTCAGAGATAATCAGCTATAACAGAAAAGATTATGAGCGTGAGGAAGCGAACCGGAGTAGGCGGCAGCAAAAGAAACTGGGCAGTGTACAGAAAAAGAGAACATATGATATTGAGCTATAAGATGAAATGATATTGAAAACAGCAGGGTGATTTAGTATAATTAAGGCATGGCAGTGGGCGGATAATGCTGTTTTATGCTGCAGACAGAAAGAGGGGCGGATGGAAATGGAAGATTTGTCTGTAACGGATGGCCGGAATGATGATGCAGGCAGCGGCAGGGAAAAGGAATCGGAATATGTTGTGAAGTGGACTGTCCAGGACAGCGTGTTTACAAATTTATTTGCAGATAAAAAATACCTGATTCAGCTGTACCGGGCTCTGCACCCGGAGGATACAGAAGCAACGGAAGATGACATCTTGATTGTTACAATCCATAATGTTCTGACAAACGGCCAGTATAATGACCTGGGATTTTTAGTGGGTAGTTCACTGCTTTTGCTTGTGGAGGCACAGTCCGTGTGGTCAGCTAATATTGTAATAAGGGCATTGATGTACCTGATGCAGACATACAATGAATATTTCAAGGGACACAAGGCGAACCTTTACAGCAGTAAGAAAGTTGAAATGCCAAAACCAGAACTGTATGTGATATTTACTGGAAAGCGTTCAAAGAAGCAGGAATATATTATATTGTCAGAAGAATTTTTTGGCGGGCAGGAATGCGGGATTGATGCAAAAATAAAAGTGATCTGTGATGGCAGAGAGGGCGATATAATCAACCAGTACGTTGTTTTTACACGACTTTACAACTTTTATAAATGATACCCTTGCTGTTGAATTAGCTG
>CAJUHV010000081.1 GCA_910586445.1 uncultured Eubacterium sp. | reverse complement strand
CTTATAGTGACAGTTTTATTATTTTATCTGTCTACTATAAGGGGAGCATATCAAAATCACAGTTTGCCGGCTCTCTTTATGTTCAAGAAAGCAATTTTACAAAGTCAGCAGATTGTGTATTACTGCTAACAAAGGGAATCGTGATAGAATGTAAAGTATGTCAGCAACAAGATCGGTTTAAGAGACGGTTTAAACTGCTTTCGCCCTCAATTTATTATGGGGCTTATTACGCAGTAGAAGTTATTTTGTCCTTGATTTATGCGGCTTTGCGAACATTGGAATAACGCGGTAAGGGTTTTATATGTCTGCTCTAATAAATGGTGTTCTCTCCCGTAACAAATCTTCCTTATCACCTCAATTTCTAAAATCCACGCCTATGGAACGGCTGCCCTGCTCCTGTTACACTGCAATTATACAAAAAAACACCCGCCTTTACAATAAAATTCACAATAAATCGGGTTTTACTCATGTTCCATAGACAGGCCCTATAAAAGCCTGCTTAATTCCTCTTTTGAATACAGCTGCTCCAGATCAAGCAGCCTGATCCTTGACACATCCAGATGCGCCTTCTGCTGCTCCTTTGGCGGCAGCTTCATATAGTCGCCGTAAAGCGCGGACAGATATTTGTCATATTTGCAAAATGCCCGGAATGTGTATCCCTCAAACTGCATGTCCATCATCTCGTCAAAGCAGTCCCCCGGCATGCCGTAACGTGAACGCACATACGGATAGGTCATATGCCGCACCAATTCTGTCCTCTTCCTGCTGCAGCGATATGCAATGCGGTTTCGCAGGCGGAATACAGCATCACGCGGAACAACCCGGTACAGCAGACCATACCATTTCCTAAAAAACAAAGAATCCGCATTCTTCATGCCAAGCTGCGCATACAAAAGCTTTCGGATCACATAGCAGGCAAACAGGTGCAGGCGGCGCATGATAAACCCGTCCGGCACATTGTCTACAACAAAGATGTCCACAAATATCCCGCCCCTGCTCTTTACGTGCTCCTGCCCCAGACGGACAAACTCCGTATCCAGACGGCGCATCTTTTCATACCCGAAGCGGTAATGCGGGTCGGTGCGGTATTCCTGCAGGAAAAAACGCTTTTTATCCAGCTCCTTCCTGCATGCCTTATAAAACTTCTGGTATTCCTCCCTGCGCATAATAACGTCGATGTCGTCATCCCATGGGATGAAGCCGCCGTGGCGCACTGCGCCGAGCAGCGTGCCGCCGTCGAGGGAATACTTTATGCCGTATTTTCGGCATATGCGGTCGATTTCTATGAGCATTTCTAATAGGTTCAGCTGGAGGGTGCGCAGATTGGCATCCGATAATTCAATTTTTTTGTGTGCTCTGTCAGATATCTTTAAGCCATATTCTTTCCTGCCATTTATTTTTCTGTTTGTTTGTTTTTGTATCATTCGTTTTCGATCCATTTATTTTGATTTGCTTATTCTTGTTTTAGATGTTTTTTATGTTCTGTTTCAGTTTATATGTTTTTCATTCATTTACTTTTATTGCTTTGTCTTTATTCACTTATTTTTTTGACCATTTATTTTACACTTTATGTTTCTATAAATCTACCATTTATCTCGGAATCGCATACAATACCACTTCCTGCACATAATCATGATATGCCCGCAGGTATAGCTGGTAGTCTCTGCTCAAAGATTTAATAACGTTTGGGATTGTAATCAGGTCATCCCTCTTATGGTATACACAGACAGCCATTTTCGGCAGGCTTCTTATCAGCAGTTTTCTTGCACCTTCTAAAGCCGGTATTTCAGCCCCTTCGATATCCATTTTCAAAAAACTGATCTTTTCACTGATCTCATCATCGATTTTTGTTACTTTAATCGTCTGGCCGTCTGCGGTATCTTTAATCATTCCGCAGCCATCATTATCAAAAGCCATGTTTCCATTCACATTGTATGCACCTTTGTCGATCAACACAAAATCAACACTGCTGTCAATATTGTTCTTTAATTTGGGAATCATCTGTGTATCCGGTTCAAAGACATAGATCTTTTTATACTTGTAATTTACCTGTTCTAAAAACCTGTTTACCGTGTCCCCGTCCCATCCGCCACAGTCTACATAAACCTCATGTTCTGATAGATTTACAATTCCAGATGCATAATACTGCAAAGATGCATCTCTTACCGGCTCCATCGGAAAAGTTTTCACATTGATGTGGCCATCTAGATAACAGACCATTGTTTCCCTTGATAAATCATCGCTGAGCCACTGATAAGTCTGTTCAAAATCATCTTTATGTGCAGCAAAATAATCGTACGTCAGCTGCCTTTTTAATACGCCTTTGAAATAGCTGTCTACAAAATGCAGTTTTGGATGTTTAAATAAATGCCGCTCTGGAAGATGCACTAAGGAAAACGAATATTCAGCTCCTTCCAGTATATAAACAGCACGTACATTTTCAAATTCGCAGACCTGCCTTAAATATTCCGCATTCCTGCTCCATAAAAAAGCAATCACAACAACAAGGTCCTTTTTACAGATCACATGTTCATAATCCATGCAGTCATAATTTACGCTGCTCTCTTCTACATTATCAACAGGACTTTTTACAATCCCGTCATATGTAATGCAGTAACTGTCCAACAAATCCAGCGCCTGTTTCAAATAGTCTGTCCCCAAAATATAAACATTTTTTTCTCTCTGCAGATCTGCAATTCCTTCTGGCACCCGCATAGGATTATTATTCTTTATGTCATTTAACGTTCTCATAAATATTTCCCTTCGATTTATGTATTGCCTATCATTCATTTTCCCCTGCAAGATAATCTGCTCCTATTCCCATACAATGATCAGCCTCATAAAATGTACTCAGACGAATTAATCACACATAGGTTCATCCTGAGCATATCTCATCCAACATTTCTTGCAAATTAATCAGATTCTGCTTTCCATAGCGCCTGTTTATCGAATATTCAATATACTCCATATCATGCACCGGTGTTACAATAATATTTTCCTCATTCAAGCTGACACAATCATCAAATTCATATACCTTATAGCCGCAAAATTCATTTTCTGTCTTATCATGCACAAGAATGCCTTCTATTCTTACGGCACTCTGTATCTGCGTGATCAGCAGCTGCGCAATATCTCCCGCACCATAAATATAAGCGGTATCGATTCCATGCATTTCAAAATACTTGATAAACGGGCATTCCTTCTGCATACACATCAGCCATTTTTTCAATATACTGTTATAGGACTGCAGCCTGACTTCAGCCGCCGGATGATTTACGATTATTCTTATTTGATCAGCGATCTCTTCATTCACTGCTATATGATCAGGAAATTTCAATTCATCCCCTTTGTAGTCGTACAATTCTGTATCAAACCGTGTTGTACGCAGATCACAGTTCGTACCGCTGCACCCGTCATGGCCTATGTTTCTTGCCAGATATTTAACAGGAAGCACGCACAGCTGCTTCTTATCAATCTGCATCAATGACCAGAAATGTGCCCACGAATCACACCGTCCCATTACCTGTGCCTGCATCGTTGCATATAAATCACTTCCCGCCTTATCCAAAATTTTCTTTTTTTCTTTATCTTTTAATATTTTGGCAAATAATGTATAATCCCTTGTGTACTGCTGCCATCTGTCTTTCCATGTCCCCCATGCATAGCATGAAAATCTATAGGAAAAGAATACGTCATATGAGTAATCATCCGGGATTTGGACAGGCCATCCCCAGCCCGCAGCTGCGGAAATATCTTTGTTATCCTTATACTCCGCAAAGCATGCTGCCATATAGTCAAGAAACCCCTCTCCCAATATGATATCATCCTCCAGTACCACTACATATTCGTGTTTGGAAAATACGTATTCTACGCCTCTGATTACTGAGTCTGCCAGACCCAGATTCTTCTGTGAAATATGCAGCTCTTTGTTTGCAAAATCAGCTGTTTTTATGAGATCTGATACTTCCTCCCATTCTTTCCTTCCTTTCTCACCGGCCAAGCCGTCCTGAAAAATGTATACATTCTTAAACCCATTCTTTTTTATGCTTTCTAATACACATTTTGTATGCCAAGGTCTTTTATACGTAAAAAATGCCAGTCCTATATCCTGCACCATTTCCAATCCTTCCTAAAATCAGACTTATTTTGCACTGATACACAGTCTCCATTAATCCCGGTATGCACAGTGTACTGATGCATAGTCCTCGGCAATCCTGCTGTATATTTCAGAAACTGTATGTACGATTTCTTTTTTATTATTAATTATTTTTGATCTGGCTGCTGCATTTTTCGACATATTCATCGCACATGCATCATCGTCAAAAATTTTTTCTATATAATACTGCTGCATATATCCAGCGTCTAATGGATACAAAAAACCAGTTTTCTCATGCTCAATCAAAGACATAACCCCGCCCACAAAGCTAGATACTACAGGCACTCCTATTCTCAATGCCTCACAAATAGAATTTGATGAATTTTCGATCGTGGATGCTGATAGAAACACATTTGCATGCCTATAGCAGCCAATCATTTCCTCCGCTGTAACAGTACCTGTAAATACAATATGATCCCATAGATTATATAAATCTATTTTCCTGCATACATAGTCCGCATACGCCGAACCGCTCTCTAATAAATTTGTACCAGCAATATGAATAAGCAGGTCTGGATACTTGTCTCTCAGCCGTGCCATAGTATCGAGTACTAAATGAAACCCTTTTACCGGATATATTGCCTGACTGATAAAGATACTGTGACGCTTACATTGTTCGACGTCCCACTTAATATCGTTTTCGTAGAATTCTTTACGCAGAATTTCGCCGCAGTGATAATATGCGATCTTGGGATTAATCTGCCGCACACATGCCCTGTCCCATTCCGTGCGTCCAGCTGCATGCTGTACTGTCTCCAACAGACGTATCTCGTATTTGCCACGCATTTTGAAATCTTCGATTTCATCTTGTATCGACCGTCCGTTTTTCTTCACAGCCTTTACTTCATCCGACAGTCCGAACCCATAATGCAGGGCACATACCGACACCAATCCCTGTATATGTACCACAACCTGTCCCAGTCTGCCCAGATATCTGCATGCACTCGTCATTGCCCAAGAATGCAGGTACTCTGTTCCCCATATATGTATAACATCCGGCTTAAAGTCTTCCAGTATTTCTACAAAACGCTCTTCTGCCACGCCCAATGTATGTTCTTTGATATCCGCATGAAAAGAATAGTAATTATAATTTTCACAATTCCCATCATTCATCCTATATTTGTCATATATCGGAATGCATATTCCAAGCTGCAGAAAATGATCTTTTTTTAGTTCGTTCCACAGACCGGTCAGCCAGCCTCCTGCTTGATATATTTTCAACCCAAACCGGCTGCTTAATTCCGGCAGTACCAGATTGCAGAGCCACAATATTCTCATTTTTCATTCCTCACAAGATTTCTTCAATTATTAAAGCTGCGGCAATACTCACTTACTGTGTTAAAACTTCTATAACAGCCTTATAAAATATCAGCCAGTGCATCTGCGTCCCATATTTACCGCATACAGCATTCCTGTCTCAGGTCCCATTACAATATTCCAATACATAAAGCCATTTTTTACCAACAGCTCTGTCATATGCTCTTTGCCGTCATAATGCCACTCTGCCATAATTAAATCAACCCTGTCAAACAGGCCGCATTCATCCATCCGCTGAAAAATCCCGTATTCTTCACCTTCACAATTCATTTTTAATACAATATTTTTATTTTTGTGTTCCGCATATATTTCTGTCAGCACTTCTTGAATATCTTTTACCAATACCTGTTCTTCTTTGTCATCCCGCTCTGCAATCAAATTCCAGCTTTGATAATTTTCCCTCGCATGGGAGTTTTTATCTTGTACCGTACTCTGGCCGCATGACATCTGCGCATTATATACAATTGTCCGATGTTCTGTACGGTTACTTATGCCATATTGGAAATATTGGATCTTTTCCCTGCCAATACAGCTTTGTTTGATATTCTCTTCTGCCTGTATGTATGTTTCTAAAAAAGGTTCATATGCATATACTTTTTCTACGCTGTCCATATTTGCAAAAAATAATGCTGCCCCGCCCACATTCATACCGATATCAAGCACAATTTCTTTCTTTTGGCCTAAAAAATATCCATAATGATTGGATGCATATATTCCAAGTACATTATTAAGCTCGTCTATATTCCTTGTTGTGACAGATATCCCCTGCTGTCTGAGAATAATATTGCCCTTTTCACCTACCTGCAGATTATAAGAAATTTCATTCTTTTCAAACTGAAACATACTGCCCAGTAAAATCCGCTCAGCATGCACTCGATATCGGCTGACCAACATCTGAATCACTTCATAATATGCACGCACGTTTATAATTGTAAGCAGAATTTTGTCATATGGACGGCTCAATGCATCTTCAATCGTGCTGATTTCAATACCATAACGCGGCTGCATGTTCCTGTCCACATAAGCTGCCACTTCATATCGTTCGTGGATTTCATCACATATATCTTTGTAAAAATCCCCGATCCCATATACAATAATGCGCTCTTTAATGTTTTGCTGTTCCATTTTTACCTCCACTACTGAACAGGCATTATGCCTTAATATTTTCTCCATACAGACCTATTTACCACATCCGTATAGCTCTGAATAATTCTCACAACCTTTGAAGACACATCCTCATCCTTATAATCCTGTACAGCTCTTCCCTGCTCTTTATGCTCATTCATCAATACCGTCAGCTCTACTGCCTGTCTGACAGACTGTCTGGTAATCCCTCCCATTACAATGCTGCCGCTGTCTAACACCTCCGGCCTTTCCGTTGATGTACGTATCAAAACTGCCGGAAAACCTAATATCGCACTTTCTTCGGACAAAGTACCGCTGTCTGAAAGGACGCAGTAAGCCTCCTGCTGCAGCATATTGTAATCAAAGTATCCAAACGGCTCCATCTGCCGTACTAACGGATGGAATACAAATCCCCTTTTTTCAATAAAATTCCTGCTTCTTGGATGCGCTGAATATATCATGGGCATATTGTATGTTTCAGCTAAATCATTGACTGCCTCCATTAGGGACATAAAATTCTGTTCAATATCTATGTTTTCCTCTCGGTGTGCAGACAGCAGCATGTAACGCTTCTTGCACAGACCTAATTCCCCTAAAATCCGGCTGCATGCAATATGCCCTTCATTTGCCTTTATTATTTCTCTCATAGGAGAACCAACTACAAATATTGTTTTACCATCAATTCCCTCTGAAATAAGATATCTCCTTGCATGCTCTGTATAGGGAAGGTTAATATCTGATATATGATCCACAATCTTGCGGTTAATCATTTCCGATACATTAAAATCCCAACATCGATTTCCTGCTTCCATATGAAAAATAGGTATTTTCAGCCGCTTTGCCGAAATGGCTGACAGCGCTGAATTTGTATCACCCAGAATTAAAACCGCATCTGGCTTTTGTGCAAGCATGACATCATAGGATGCCGCTATAATATTTCCCATTGTTTCACCCAGATTTTTCCCTGCACAGCCTAAATAAAAATCCGGTTCCCTAAGTCCAAGCTGGTCAAAGAAAATCTGGTTAAGTGCATAATCATAATTCTGCCCGGTATGCACCAGCTTATGATCAAAATACTTATCACACTTTTTTATCGTTTCTGAAAGACGGATTATCTCCGGTCTTGTGCCGATAATCGTCATTAGCTTTAATCGTTCCATATTTACCTGCTTAATTTGTAAAAGATCGTGTACTAATTACTGTTTACTGCTCCGAGCAGACCTGCTGCAATACACTGATGTATTTTTTCGCCGGCAGTCCCATCACTATTTACGACTGACCTGCGCATTACGGCAAGCCTTGTTTCTTTTTTTGGGTCCTGGCCGCAGAGCACCATTTCACAAAATCTATGTATTCCCTCTGAACGGCTCTTCTGTTTTTCTTCAGTAGAAAGCTTTGAAAATTCATCAGACGGATATACCATCTGGTCCGCAAAATATGCCCCGCCCATATCAAATGCTGTATACGCCGAACATCTGCTGCTGTATATATTTAATACCGGCTTTTCCGTCGCCATATACTGCATTGACATCGAACCGCCATCTGAAATCAACGCGTCTGAATAGTAGATCGCATACCGGCTGTCAGCCTGCTCATCCAACACGCAGTTTGAATGTGATAACACATCACTTTCCAGGCATTCATATGCCTCCGTCAGATAAGGCCGCATAGAATGAATCGTCTGTCTGGTCAGCGGATGCGGCCGCCAGATCATCGCAATATCAGCAAACTGCAGAATACTGTTCATAAACATCAGTGTATACCTCAGCCATGCAAAGGGATCATCTGTCGTTGACTGTGAAAGAAGCAGATCCAATGTCGTTGTAAACAATACCGTTTTTTTTAATCTCTGGCATTTCTCCCATGCCTGATCCGGCATACCCGGATCTTTCAGATCCGCATAATAATCTAGCTTCGGATTTCCCAAAACCAACGCATTATTCTGATACAGCCCCATCTCCTTGAGCATTTCAAGCTGCACAGGTGACTGATAAACAATATAATGACTGTTTATAATCACCATAGGAGCTACATACGGCAGTGCGCTCTGGATATCTAAATAACAGCCTGCGATGAAGTATGGCACATAAATCAGCCTGTCTGTATGCTTGCGCAGCTCTTTAGAATAATACTCTGGTGCAACAGAGGTGACATAATTACACCCATCGTAAGGATTGTGTATATACACAGCATCCGGCTTATGGATCTGCATACTATATGCCTGATAATGTATGATCTTTACATAACCCGGCAGACTCTCCCCCTCATAATAATAATTACAAAGTTCGCCATTTGAACCTTTGTCATAGTATGGAATCGGTACTACTGATACATTGCACTGTTTGTCCTTTGATGCAGCTCTCCATATGCTGTCAAAGCAGTCCCACATAGATGCCTTATACGGCATAAACACAATTTCCAGCTTTACTTCTGATTCATTTTCCAATTCCTTATACAGTACAGACAAATTGTCATACAGAGCATCCAAGACAGCATTTACATTATATGCAGGCTCTAAGACTACCTCACCCATAGTCTTATGTGTCTCTTTATACAATAATTCTAACAACTCTTTTACATAATCAAGGAGCTCCTTATATTCCATAAACCTATCATGCGACAATGCAGCTGACAATGCCTTATCCATTGTATTAATCCCCGCATGACAATCCATCAGTACTGCCGCATCACATTCATTTAATCCGCTTGATTCTGCAGATCTGACTCCATCAGACACTGCACCTGCCAGCTCCAGCAGCTGCTTTTGGACATACCTTCTCAAAAACTCACCGCCTCAATACATTGATTCATATAATAAGTGTCCGGCCTGGATTCATCAAATACTTCATTTGCCCACATCAATGTCACCAGATCCTCTTTCCCAATATTTTCGATGCTGTGCACATATCCCGGCGGAATAACTACCGGCTCAAGCTGTGCTCCCGACACCCGGATTTCTATCAGTTTTTCGTCATCCAGTTTCCGAAGCCTGATCAGCCCCGTGCCGCTTACTACCAAAAAGATCTCATGCTTAGAATTATGCCAGTGGTTTCCCTTTACCACATGCGGCTTTGTTATATTTACAGATACCTGTCCCCTGTCATCCGACTTTAAAAATTCTGTGAAAGATCCCCTGTCATCTGAATGCATGCTGAGCATATATTTCAATTTATTTTCGGGCAGATAGCTGAGGTATGTGCTATACAGTTTCCTTGCCAGCTCATCCGACTGATCCGGCACACGTAAATCAGCCGTACACCTGGAAAAGCTCTGAATCATATCTGCAATTACAGTCAGCTTCTCTGTATAAGATGTGCCCACATAGCAGAATCCGTCATGCTGGTTCGGCGTTCCATCCAGACATGAGAGCAGCTCATCCGTCACATCATCTATATAAACCAGATGCATCGTCCTGTCTGCATCATTTACTGTTATTGGCCTCCCATTCGCTGCATTGTAGCAGAAAGTGGCAACCGCACTATTATAATTCGGCCTGCACCATTTGCCAAATACATTGGGAAAGCGATAAATATATACTTCTGCTCCGTCCTTCGCATACTGCCTTAAAATCTCTTCGCCCTCCCGCTTGCTGCGCCCGTATGGATTTTCCAGCTCCGCCTGAATGGATGAGGCAAATGCGACCGGAGCATGATTTCCCTTTTCCAGAAAAGAGACCAGCCTTTTCGTAAAATCCCGGTTGCCATGCTCGTATTCGGATAAATGCTGCGGCCTGTTGACCCCTGCAAGGTGGAATACAAAATCACACTCCAGGCAGCAGCATTCCAAAAACTCCTGACAGGAATCAGCATCATATTCAAAAATATCGTAAAATCCTTTATTCCTTAAAGCATGCACCAGATTTCTTCCAATAAATCCTTTCGAACCTGTCACAAGTATCTTCATAAATCATTTACCTTTAATCTGCTGCTTGACATAGAATTCAGCTCGCTCTGGACATATTCCAGCTCCAGAAGCTTGCGTATTACATCTTCTTTTCCAAGCATTGTTGTATTGTCCGACGTAAATTCTAAAATATCTGCCGGCGTGCCCCTGCCCTGTTCAAAAAACTGTTCATAATTCAAATCCCTGTTGTCTGCCGGAACTCGAAAAAAGCTGCCTAAGTCCGCCGCATGCATGCACTCCTCGCGTGTAAGGAGCGTTTCATATTTTTTCTCGCCATGCCGTATCCCTATCTGCCGGACAGGCTTATGATAGTGAAATATTTCCATAACTGCTTCTGCCAGCACACCTATCGTGCATGCGGGAGCCTTCTGTACCATAATGTCTCCTGCATGTGCATGTGCAAATGCATAAAGCACCAGATCCACTGCCTCATCCAGGCTCATAAGAAATCTGGTCATAGCCGGATCTGTTACTGTCAGGGGCTTTCCGTCCTTAATCTGGCCGATAAACAGCGGAATGACAGAGCCTCTGGAACACATGACATTGCCATAGCGTGTCCCGCAGATGACCGTAGTATCCGTCGTTCTGGATTTTGCAGTAAATACCCTTTCCATCATGGCTTTTGAAATGCCCATTGCATTAATCGGATATGCCGCCTTGTCTGTAGAAAGGCAGACGACTTTCTTTACGCCCTGTTCGACCGCGGCATTTAATACATTTTCCGTGCCAAGAACATTTGTCTTAACAGCCTCCACTGGAAAAAATTCACAGGACGGCACCTGTTTGAGTGCAGCAGCATGAAAAATAAAATCGACGCCATGCATCGCATTTTTTATACTGACCGCATCCCTGACATCACCAATATAAAATTTTATTTTGGAGCTGTGGTACATCCTGCGCATATCGTCCTGCTTTTTCTCATCGCGGGAAAAAATACGTATTTCTCCAATATCCGTATCCAAAAACCGTCTCAGTACGGCATTTCCAAATGAACCTGTACCGCCTGTAATCATCAATGTCTTATCCTTAAACATTTTCCAGCTCTTTCCTTAATCAATTTTAAATAATATCTTTTCTAATATTTTCATGTTATATTTTGCTTTCGCACTGTAATAATTTTTTATAAAATGAACTGCCGATGCTGTTTGGATTTTTGGAATGATTGACCGCAGTTCGTATTTTTTTCATGTCCTCGTCATTCTTTTCATAACGCAGCAGGGCATCCAGCAGCTCATATACAAAATAATAGGGACTATGAACAGAAGGAATTTCTGCTGTCATAAGCTCCCTCAGCCCGGACAAGATCCTGCTCTCGTATTCCTCCGTCCTGCCTGATCTGGCCGCACATTCGTAAATAATGCGGTCGGATGCATTTTCAAATACAGACTGGATTTTCCTGTCAATATCCATGCTGCACATAGGAGACAGGTAGCTCTTTATTTCATTCGTCAGGTTATTCAGCCTCTCAGCGGACAGCGCATCCTCATTTTCGGCACTTAGTATGCCCCACCTTTGAAATAAATCCCTTTGTGCAGTATAAAGATCATTGAACATATCATGCTCATAGCCGTAAAATTTTCCTACCGATGCATTCATTCCATCATTATCATAAATAAAATAATTGTAAACACAGTAACTTGTTCCTGCAGCTGCTTTAACAAAATCCGCAAACTGAATATTATAAAAAACATCAGCTGCATAAACGTCTGTGCGGTATTTTATGCTTTTTGCAATCGAAGACTTGTACACACACTGGTGCCCGACCAGTTTTTTTCTCATAAATTCCGGCCACATGGCATGAACCTGCCCGGCACCGCGCAGGCTGAAATCCTGTGCGAGGGCATTTTTCCGATGATAAATATCCGCTGCTGTCACCTTCTGCTCCTGATCACACTTATTAATAGACAGGTTAAACAATACAATATCTGCGTTATCAGCTGACGCTGCGCGGTGTATCCTTTCCAACGATTCAGCGCCAATCGTATCGTCAGAATTTACAATAAGGACGTATTCCCCCAATGCCGCCGCATAGCCGTTATTAAAGCTTTTGAAAATCCACTGGTTTTCCTGATGTATGACCCTGATCCTTTTATCTCGCTCTGCAAGACGGTCTGCAATTTCCGGTGTCCTGTCTGTCGATCCGTCGTCGATAATGATCAGCTCCCAATCTGAAAAAGTTTGTCCAATAATACTTTTTACAGCAGACGGAAGATACTTTTCATTATTGTATACAGGCATTATGATGGATATAAATGGTTTCATATTGATACACTCCGACTGATTTCCCTGCGCTAAATCTTTATAGGACACGATTCACGCATATTTTATGTAGAATTGCAGAATAATTTAATCATGTTCAAAACGATAACGTATCCTGTCATACTCTTTTCCAGACTTTTGAAACTCATCCATCTGCTTTTCGTCCGCCCAGGAAAACCTGTTGTGATGAACCGTCACTGTATTACAGGAGATTTTATATGTATGGAATCCCGGTATCTGCGGTGCCATAAAATCAGATGGAAATACGCTGGCCTGCGCCACCATTTGAAATTCATTCTTCTGTTTCAGCCCCAGCTCCCTAAATACAGGGTCTTCACGGATCGTGTTCGTATCCAGATTCATCTCCCCGCTGCTTTTATAAAAGGAAAAGGAATCATATGCATCCAGCAGGCGTCTGACTACTTTATGTCCGCTTACGCTGCCAAATCCCAGCCCTGTCGCAACTCTTCCATAACAGCCGAGGCCATAAAATGCCTCATTATAAAGCATATCATCCATATTCTTTATAACTTCCACATCCGTATCAAAATAAATCCCGCCATAATGGCAGATTACATCCAGCCTGGCATAATCCGACACGAAGCTGTACTTTCCTGCATCATATGCCTCTTTCATAAACGGATGTTTACTAACATCATAATTGTCCTCGTTCCATTCGATAATTTCATAATCCGGACAATAATTCTTCCAGCTGTCAATGCATTTTTTCATCAGTTCTGACCATGGATTTTTGCCGAACCAAAAATAATGGATTGTCTTTGGAATCAGCTGCCGGTCACTGTGGCGCACCACAATGCGCTGATTATGCTCCATATCATATTTCATAAACGGATAGATATAGCAGTGCATTTGATCTAGTTCACGGTACTGGTCCAGCTGATCTATTATGGCCGCAAAATAATCACTCGTAATCATAAGCACGGTATCCTTGTCCGCAGCTTCTACGAACTGCTCCACAGACAGTATTCTGGCAGATTTCCCATGATTAAACCGAAAATCCTGTCCGTGTTTCTTTTGATCATTATCTACCAGGCAGGAAATCCTGTCCTCAAAATGATATTCCTCATATTCGCAGCACAGGCTGTGCGGCATCACATAAGCACCAAAACAGGCAATCTTTTTATTCTTTGTTCTTAGTGCAAATTCATCTATTGTACAATTTTTTAATTTCATGTTTTTTATGTTCCCTCATACGGTTCGAACAGCATTTTTCAAATACACGCTAAAGCGTGTTTGAAAAATGCTTTCCGTGAGATGTGCTTCACACTTTGTGGAGAATTTATCCCAAATTTATGAGGCATAGCGGGCTATGTTGATTAAATTTGGGATGAATTATCTGCGAAGTGGGGAGTGCAGATCGCGGGAATGAATTTTCAAACACGCTCTAGAGCATGTTTAAAAAATGCTTTTACAAAATGTACCCATAGGGCATGATATGCTTCATGCTTATTTATTATAAAATAACATACATATACCTAATTATGATTGCATAATTCTGCTCCCTGACATCTTGCCACATAATCAATGATCCTCTCATAATCATCAAAATAATCAATTTCAGCCCAGAACCTGCCTCCCACATCCACTGTGTATACATCCTTCTCATGGTTGTCCGTGTAGGAATACAGAATATTCTCCCACCATGCGTCATGCTTCTGTCTGTGTATCATCTCATCCATCCGCATTATAAAATCCGGCAGGAAGTTTTTTTCAATCTTTGCCATCCCTACATATTCACAGGTACGCTGCTCAAGCGGAAGTCCTTTTCCGTATTTTTCAATCCGCCCGTCAAATGCCGTATAGAAGAAATAATCCCCTTCCTTTGTACGGCTGTGGTCAATTGCCATGACCGGGCTGCGATTATCGTGGATTACCAACTCTAAAATCTCACGTGAAAAGTATACATCCGCATTCAGCACCAACAGGTCATCATCCAGCTCGTTTCTTGCGAACCAGAGGCTTGCGATGCTGTTTGTAATGTCATAAAAAGGGTTATAATAGTATGTAATATTACTAAGGCCCGACAGCGCCTCCCTAACCTTTTCCTCACAGTATCCCGTGCATACCACACATTCCAGCCCTTCGGACTGCAGCAGGCTGACGGAATTTCGAATCAGCGGCACGCCGTCTACCGGCAGAGTTGATTTTGGAACCATCTCCACATTTCTGGCAATTCTGGTCCCCCGCCCGGCAGCCAACAATATTGCTTTCATCCGTATGTTCCTCCTCAGGCAGCACATTTTTGCCTGTCTCAAATTCTTTTATTCATCTCTGCCATATATATTTTAATAAGGCATATTGGTTGTCTGCATTTCAAGACAATGCGGATTTCCGCTTCGCTCCCCGCTACGTCATGCGCCTGCATGTTCACAGGGTCCTGGCATACCCAATGCGCAGCACGTGCTGCCTTCTAATGCCGTCCTTTGTTTTTATATCATGGAAAGCTCCCCAGTCCCTGCGGTAAAATCCTGGCTTTTTCCTGCTGCCGGGATTTATCTGGGCAGATTTCCTTATGATCTGCATATGCTGTGGAATAAAGCCCTTCCTGCCCTCTCTTTTTTGCATTGCAGGCAGTATTTACCTTTTCAATTTCACTGTATCCGCACACAGGGCAGGAAAACATGCCGTCCTTTTTTATCCCAGTCCCGCCGCACCTGCTGCACCCGCTGCTGATCCCCTTTCCAAGCACCTCTGCCATTTCCACTGATTCTTCCATGCATTTCTGCGCCAGACGCCTGCGGATATACCCCCGCTGCCACATAGACACCGAATGGTTGATTTCCTTGTTTCCGCCGCCTGCCCGGGGCTTCGGCAGCTTTGCCAGATAGACTGTCTGCGGGCGCTCTTCCCTGAAAAAACGGTTCAGCTCCTGATTGATATAGCTGTGCAGCCTTTCTTCCAGACGCCTCTTCTTCGCATGGTATTTCTTGCGGCCCGGATTGTCTGCACGACTGCGCCGGTAGCCTGCTGCCTGCGCACGCAGCCATCCGGCATATTCTAGCTGGTACCTGCCGAAATCCTCTCCATAGCAGCTGCCGGTATGTGTCGTCAGCATTGTATGCATTCCGAGAGCGATCCCGACCGGCCTGTCATAATCCTTATGACTGCGTATGCCCACGTCCACCGGGACACGGATTTCAATGCTGCCTTCCTCTGGGTTCAGCTTCATATAAAGCTGCCGGTTATACTGGTTATTATCCGTCAGCTGGATAAAAATGCGCCTGCGCTTTTCTTTTGCCGAAACATAAATCCCATGATCTCCATACCGGTAGGCCCGCTCAGTTAGTGAAAAACCCGACGCGCTGTCGGTATGCAGCCTTGCATGGCACCTGCGCACCTGCCGGCAGAGCCATCGGTTCAGCCTGCCCGCATCCACGCATTCCGCCAGCCTGCCATATTGAGCCTGCAGCTCTTTTTTCAGCTCGACAGGCTCCCCGTTTAAGACCTGGCTGAATGCATTGCTGACCTTCAGCAGAAACCGCAGGTAATGCCTGTCTGCCTCGCCGAATCCCTGATTCCGCAAAAGCCGTAAGGAGACCTCCGATTTAGTGCGCGTCCACTGGCTCTTGATATCGCCCAACGCATCAAAAACCGCCAGATAAAAATAAACCGACGGCATGCCAAGCTGCGTACGCAGCCCGCCTGCTGTCATCTCGTTTTGAACTGTATAGCCCGGATAAATCTTGGATAAGCTGCGTATGCCGCCGTAGCGCTGGTATACATAATTCTTTACGCTGCGGAAATCCTCTGCGATTTCGACCAACCGCTTCATGTCTTCTTCTGAAACCGGCTCCTTATTCACCTGTCTTACAGTCTTGCAGATTTTATCCTGCGGCATTAAAGACCCCATCTCCTTTTCTGCTTTCTGTCATATAACGAAAGCTTTGTGGAAACTGCAGTCTCAAAAAGTGTACTTTTTGAGACT
>CAJUHV010000080.1 GCA_910586445.1 uncultured Eubacterium sp. | reverse complement strand
ATGACCCTCTGCTTGTAAGGCAGATGCTCTCCCAGCTGAGCTAAGATCCCATTTTTGTGTGGTTTCGCAACCGACTTCGTTAGTATATCTCATAATATATGTTTTGTCAACTACTTTTTTTACTTTTTTTGCTAAAAGCTGGAAATATAATTTATTGCAAAATGATATTGAACTGTATATAATAGTAAGAAGCTACAGTAAGAATTCCCGAAATCATACGAGAATCAGGAGGTTATCATGAAATACAAAATATTATTAATTGGCAACAACAAACCAACCATCGACGACTTATTTCTGCATCTGTCTACAGAATTTGATTTTCAAAATTCATCAAACCGTTTTGATGATGTTGCCTGCCACTTAAAGTATTTTCAGCCGCATATGGTCGTCTACTGCATGCACAACGAAACCCGTGAGGTCATGTCGCAGATGATTACGCTAAAGCGTGATAAGGTACAAAGAAGGACACCGTTTGCCGTAGTAGCATCACAGGATGACTGTGACGAATTCCGCAGAATGTCCGCTGACACTGCAGACCTGGAGCTTGTCAAGCCGATTACCGCATTTCAGATCGCTGACCAGATTACTACATACCTAAAGCGTAATTTCAGCTTTGCAGAAGAGGACACAAAGCCTGTTATACCAGATGTAACGCCGCGGACTATGGAAGAGCAGCGGACGCAGGCACTTTTAAACAATATCGATTCGCTTTTTTCAGGCACGGATGCAAACGGGCGCAAGCATATTCTTGTCGTAGATGACGACTTCCGCATGCTGAAGCTCATCAAACGCTACCTCGAAGACAGCTACGACATTGCTACTGCCATAAACGGCAAGGTAGCGCTCAAATTTCTAGAAAACAAAATGACAAGCCTGATCCTATTGGATTATGAGATGCCTGGTGATAACGGGCCTGCCGTTTTGGAAAAAATACGCGCAAATCCTATGACCAGCAATATACCTGTTATTTTTTTGACCGGCATTAACGACCGCAAGAAAATCCAGCAGGTACTTTCCTTAAAGCCACAGGGCTATCTGCTCAAACCAATCGACCATGACAAGCTCGTAGACGCAATCAAAAATACGATCGGATAGCCCGGAGGGGAGCTGTTTTATGGAAGATACTTTATTTTTAACAGATTTGATTGATCCTGAGATCCTGCAGGAAATGCAGGACTCATTTTCGAAAATGACCGGCATTGCGTCCTACATTACCGACACAGACGGTAATTATGTGACAGAAGGCTCGAATCTTTCTGATTTTTGTTCCAAATATACAAATGCCGCAAAAGACGGTCTGGAGCGGTGCCGGACATGTGATGCAAACAGTATCAAATTTGCCTATAACCAGCGCAAGCCGATTACATACCACTGCCACGCCGGACTCCGCAATTATGCCGCTCCAATCATTCTGGATGATAAATTAGTCGGATGCATTTTTGGCGGGCAGTTTCTGGATGCACCGCATAATGACGAAAAAATACACAAGCTCGCGCTCGCGCTCGGCATTGACCCGGACGAATATATCGAAGCATACCACCGCCTGCCTGTAATCCCGCGCGAAAAGACCCGGCGCATTTATTTATTTCTGCGCACAATCACAAATGCGTTATCCAGCATTGCTTACCACAACCATATTATTTTATTGGAAAATGCCAAAATAAGACGCGCCACCAGCTTAAAATCAGACTTTTTAGCAAACATGAGCCACGAGATCCGTACGCCTATGAACGCGATTATCGGCATGGCTGAAATGGCACTTCGTGAAGAGCTGACACCCGCCGCTCTCGATTATGTAACCCAGATTAAAAATTCCGGAAAAAATCTGCTGATGATCATAAACGACATACTTGATTTCTCTAAAATCGAATCCGGAAAAATGGAAATCAATATGAGCGAATATGAGCCTATGTCTATCATCAACGACGTAGCAAATATCATAATGACGCATATCGGCCAGAAAGATGTGCAGCTTATCCTGGATGTTGACCCGGATATTCCATATGAACTATTAGGCGACAGCCTGCGCATTAAGCAGATCTTGGTAAACCTGTCAGATAACGCCGTAAAATTTACGAAAGGCGGTTATATCACAATAAAATATGAACTGCTTTACCAGACTGACGATGAAGTAATCATCCAGACAACGATACAGGATACCGGAATAGGAATCAAAAAGGCAGATATGGAAAAATTATTCCAGTCTTTCCAGCAGCTCAACAGCAAGCGGAACCGCAATCTGGAAGGAACCGGCCTCGGCCTTGCGATCAGCCAGCGCCTGCTGCACTTAATGATGGGTTCTATCGAGGTAGACAGCCAGTTCGGTTCCGGCACAAAGTTTACATTTAAGCTGCCGCAGCGCATTGCCCGTTCCAGACCGAGCATAGAGCTTGACCAGGTACCAAAAACTGCTGCCGGGCTGATCTCGGACCCTGTATTCCACACACAGCTGAACAAGGATATCAGCCGGCTCGGCGTCAGCTATCATCCACTGGCCTCAGAAGAAGACCTGAATGGTTTGGATTTAAATGAATGCGAATTCCTTTTTATAGAAAAACGCATGTATACAAACGAAGTAAAGAACTTTGTAAAAGACCACCCGTCGCTGTCTGCCGTATTGATTATTGATTTTTACGATACTATGGCAGCTGACCTTCCAAATATGATCGTGGTAAAAAAACCGATTTATTCACTCAACCTTGCCATGATTTTCAAACATGAAAACTTAAACAAAAACTATAATAATGTAACAGATAAAGACTATGACTTTATCGCTCCAGAGGCGCAGATCTTGATTGTAGACGATAATACGGTCAACCTGACGATTGCAGAAGGACTTTTAAAACCATTAAAGCTCCAGATCGATACTGCACAAAGCGGAAAAGAATCGATCCGAATGATTTCCATCAAGCATTATGACCTGATTTTTATGGATCATCAGATGCCCGAATTAGACGGCATTGAAACAACACATATCATCCGCCGTTTTCATGAGGAATACGCAAATGTGCCGATTATCGCTTTTTCGGCTACCACCTCTACCGAAATGGAAATGACCTTCTTAAACGAGGGGCTGAACGACTGTGTGGCCAAGCCAATCGAGCTGCGCATGCTTATTTCCAAGCTGAAGCGCTGGCTGCCGCGTGAGAAAATCGAAAAAATAAACAACGAAAACGTACTACAGCCAGAACCGTCGGTATCCCAGCCGTCTGCACCGATTTCCATCGAAGGCCTGGATACCGACGAAGCCCTGCGGCTGCTGGGAAGTGAAAAGCTGTTATGGGATGTGCTGAAAGACTATTACCGTGCAATTGCAAAAAAAGCTGGCAAAATCCGCGAATTTGAGCAGAAAGAAGACTGGAAAAATTATACAATTGAGGTTCACGCCTTAAAAAGCGCCTCCAGACAGATCGGGGCGATAGAGCTGTCTTCACTTGCTGCCGATATGGAAAAGGCAGGCAACGAAAAAAATGCTTCACTGATCCATCAGTATACTGATTCTATGCTGAAACAGTATTTACATTTTGAGGAAATCCTGGCTCCGTATTTTGCAGAAGAAGACTCTGCTTCTGAGTCTGTACAGATCCTTCCCGCCCATATGCTGCAGCAGGCGTTTACTGCCATGCATGGCGCAGTCGATGCGCTGGATCTGGACCAGCTGGAGGAGGTGCTGCATGAGATTATGCCTTTCCATTATGAAGAGTGGCAGCTGAATTTTATTCGAAAGCTGAAGGCTGCCGCCGAAGAACTAGATATTGATACATGTGAATCTATCCTTGCAGCGTGGGAAAAAAGAGAAAAAGAGGCAAACTATGGAAACTGAAAATGAATTGAGTTTAATTGACCTGATTGATGCAGATGCACTCGACTCCATCGAAACGGCATTTTGTGAAATGACAGGAATGTCCGCCGGCATTTCTACACCGCAGGGAGCCCGTATCACTGCGGGCAACTATATGACTGATTTCTGCCGTCTGGTCAAAAGCTCTAAAACCGGACGCAGCCGCTGTGAATACTGCGACAGACGCGGAGCAGCCATGGCAACCGAGCATAATTCTGCCGTTTTTTACCGCTGCCATACCGGCATGATTGACTTTGCGGCTCCGATTACAATCAACGAAAAGATCATGGGCTGCTTTGTCGGCGGACAGATCCTTACATCAGAACCAGATGAAAAGCAGGCAGAGCGGTACTCACAGGAGCTGAACATCGCCCCTGATAAATATCTGGCTGCCCTGCGCCGTGTTCCTATTATGTCAAATACACAGATCAACGATGCAGCTGAATTTTTGTATACACTGTCCAATGTGATATCCCGCATTGGATACAGCCGCTTTAAGATCCTGCAGTCAAATATGGAGCTGGAACAGGCCACGCAGTCAAAATCAGATTTTCTGGCCAATATGAGCCATGAGATCCGTACGCCGATGAATGCGATTATCGGCATGTCAGAAATGGCTATGCGTGAACCGCTGCCCCCGGCTGCCAACGAATATATCAGCCAGATCAAATCCTCCGGGCAGACGCTTCTGACCATTATCAACGACATACTGGATTTTTCCAAAATCGAATCCGGAACCATTAATATACACAAGACAGAATACCATCCAGTTACCCTGGTCAGCGAGGTTGTCAACGCCATCATGACCCGCATAGACAATAAAGACATCGAATTTGTCGTAGATATCGCACCAGATCTGCCGACTATACTATACGGTGATCAGATCCGTATTATCCAGATCATATTAAACCTGACAAATAATGCAGTAAAATTTACACAATACGGCCAGATCATGCTGAAGATCGAGTTTGAAAACATCGATGCTGAAAACATCATGCTGCATGTATCCGTGCAGGATACCGGCAGCGGCATACGTAAAGAGGATATCGGCAAGCTGTTTAACGCTTTTGAACGTGTCAACGAGCGGAAAACAAAAAATATCGAAGGAACCGGACTCGGCCTTGCCATTACAAAGCAGTTTCTGACACTGATGAACGGCGACATCCAGGTAGAAAGCGAATATGGAGCCGGCAGCTGCTTTTCCTTTACACTGCCGCAGAAAGTCATAAAGGCTGACCCTTGCATAATCGTAAAAAACCAAAAGAATCTCCATACGGCCGGCCTGCTCCACAACCATTACGTATCAAGCCAGCTTGTCACATCCATAGAACGGCTGGGAATTGACTATATACCGCTTCAGACACCGAAAGAGCTGACGCAGGGTAAAAAATATAACATCAATTTCCTCTTTATCGAGCATGCGCTCTTTACAAATGAAGTGGAATTTTATATCCGCAGCCACCCGGAGATCACCGCCGTACTATTGGTCAATTTTAAAACAACACTAAAACTGGACATTCCAAACCTGATTGTTGTAAAAAAACCTCTCTATGCGGCTGATATCGCCAGCATACTGAATAATGAGCCGTATATTGACCCAAATCAGTCTGAGGACAAAGAAAATACATTTGATTATATCGCTCCAAATGCGCAGATACTGATTGTAGACGATAATTCAGTCAACCTGACGGTCGCTGTAGGATTGTTGGAACCGTTAAAAATGCAGATCGATACCGCATTAAGCGCAAAAGACGCTATTGAAAAAGTTGCCCGCCACTGCTATGACCTGATCTTAATGGATCATATGATGCCGGAAATCGACGGAATAGAAGCGACACATATTATCCGCCGCTTTTATACGAACTACAACAACGTTCCGATTATCGCCCTGTCTGCAAACGCCGTGGACGGAGCAGAAAAGATGTTTTTAAAAGAAGGCATGAATGACTTTGTGCCAAAGCCGATTGAACTGCCTGTACTGTTATCCGTGCTGCGCCGCTGGCTGCCAAAAGAAAAAATACTACCGTCAGAACCGAACAACGGTGCCGCCGTCCCGTTCCAGCCGCTTTCCATACAGATCGATGCACTGGATACCGACAGTGCATTAAAGCTGCTGGGAAGTGAAAAGCTGTTCTGGGAAGTATTAAAAGACTATTATAAGGTCATCCGCAAAAAAGCCGACCTGATCCACCGCCTGGAGCAGGATGAGGACTGGAAAAACTATACAACCGAAGTCCACGCATTAAAAAGCGCCTCGAAACAGATCGGTGCTGTCGAGCTGGCAGAAATTGCCGCCCGCATGGAACAGGCCGGAAACGAACGGGACGCAGCCTTAATCCATGAGCACACACCAGGCATGCTGGAGCAATATCTGGCTTATGACCGCATACTGCGTGAATATATCCCGGAAGAATCCGATAAAAATACGGATACGCCTAAGCCGCTGGCTACATCTGATGATCTGAGGCAGTTTTTTTCCATACTGAGATTTGCTTTTGAGAATCTGGATATGGATCAGATGGAAGAAGCGGTCGAAACCATGAAACTGTACTCGTATAAAAAGGATCAGGAAGAATTGTTCACACAGCTGTGCGGGGCTGTTGACGAGATCGATACAGACGCCAGCGAAGATATTATAAAAATGTGGGAAACAAAATTATAGGCATTCCAGCAAAATCAGCCGGATAAACGGAGCCTGCGCCCCGCCGATCCGGCTGGCATATATTCATGACAAAATATTTTATTTAATCAGTCAGATAGAAGCTGCTGCACCAGCCTGACACAATCTGCGGCATCCTTCGAATAGCCGTCTGCACCGATTTCTTCTGCAAAGCCGGGCGTAATGGCAGCCCCGCCGATTATAATTTTTCCTGTATAATTTTTTTCCTTTGCAAGCGCTACGACATCCTGCATGCGCATCATTGTAGTCGTCATTAATGCCGACAGGCCGATGACCTCTGCCTGCTTCTGTATCGCCGTTGTTACAATCGTTTCAGCCGAAACATCTTTTCCCAGGTCAATGACATGATATCCATAGTTTCTAAGCATCAATACAACAAGGTTCTTTCCTATATCATGAATATCCCCTTCCACTGTCGCAATCACCAGTGTCGTTTCCTGCCGGCTGTCTGCTGAACGCTCTATTTTAGGCTCCAGATATTCGATTGCGGCTTTCATGGCATTTGCACTGGCAATCAGCTGCGGCAGAAAATACTTCTGCTGGTTAAACAGCTCCCCGACTTCATTGATCGCGGGTATCAGGCATTCATTAATGACTTCTTCCGGCTTTCGTCCTGCCTCCAGCTGCTCTTCGGCATATTTAACAATGCTGTTTTTTTCTCCATGCAGTACTGCCTGATACAGATCGCTATTTTTTACCGCAGCCTGTCCGCTGTCCGGGCTGCCGTTTTGATCGTCCTGCCCTGCCGCACTCTGGCTGACGGACGGATCACCGGCACCGGATACAGGCACCTGGCTGACGGACGGCGCTGCCACACTGCCTGCCTGCAGTATTTTTCTACGTTTTTCCTGTTCCTGCTTTTCATTTTTCTGCTTATAGCTCATCATGCGGTTAATATATTTTAAATCGCTGCCCGGTTTATGCATCAGCAGGTCAGTCGCCGCTGCTGCATTCATCAGCAGGTCCTGTGACGGATTGGCAATCGCCATTGTAAGGCCGTGTGCAATCGCCATCGTTAAAAATGCAGTATTTACATAAGCCCGTTCCGGCAGCCCGAAAGAGATATTAGACAGCCCGCAGATTGTAGCCAGCCCCAGCTGTCTGCTGCAGTACCGGATCGTATCAAAGCATTCCAGTGCCGCCTCTGGATTGGCACCTACGGTCGCCACAAGCCCGTCTACGATAATATCCTCTTTTGCAAAGCCCTGCCGCAGCGCTTCATCCAATATTGTATGCACAATCTCTCTTTTTTCTTCCAATGACTCAGGCAGTCCTTTGTCCGATAACGGCAGCAGGATAAACATCGCGCCATATTTTTTTGCGATCGGCAGCAGGCGCTCAAGCTTTTCTTTTTCCAGTGAGATGGAATTGATCAGTGCACGCCCCGGATAGATCCGCAGTGCCGCCTCAATGACTTCTACGTAGCTGGAATCTATGCACAGCGGGCAGTCTACTGTCGTAGTCACTTCGTAAATGGATTCAAGCATCATCTGCTTTTCATCGATACCGTTCATTCCCATATTGATATCCAGAATCGAAGCCCCGTTTTCCTCCTGCTCTCTGGCCATAGACCGCACAAGCTCCAGCTCACCCTCCCGCAGCTGTGCCTGCAGCTTTTTCTTTCCGGTTGGATTTATGCGCTCTCCGACTACTTGAAACGCACCGTCCAGTGTAATTTCCACTACCCTGCGCTCGGACGCAAGCACACGCCGCTTTTGGCTGCATACCAAAACCGGAGGCATGCCGCTTACCGCTTCTTTAACTGCTTTTATATGTGCAGGCGTCGTACCGCAGCAGCCGCCTACGATCGATGCTCCTGCCTGTGCCAGCTGCCTTACTGCCTCTGCAAATTCCTCCGGAGTGCTCTTATAGACCGTCTGTCCGTTTTCCAGCTCCGGCAGTCCCGCATTTGGCTTTGCCAGAATCGGAATATTGGCATAGGCACGCATTTTTTCTACAATTTCAATCATTTCCAGCGGCCCGGTCGAACAGTTCAGCCCGACTGCATCTACGCCCAGGCTCTGCAGCACGACCACCGCTGTCTCAGGATTTGTTCCAAACAGCGTCCTTTGATCAGCTTCGAATGTCAGGCTCGCCATAATCGGAAGGCTGCATGTCTCCTGAATCGCCAGCACCGCTGCACGTGTTTCCTGCAGGCTCATCATCGTCTCTACAACAAATAGGTCTACGCCTGCCTCAAACAGCACCCCTGCCTGTTCCTTATAGACATCTGCCAGCTCTTCAAACTGCATGTCGCCAAGCGGATAAAGCTGACGCCCTGTCATCGTCAGATCACCTGCCACAAGCGCCCTGCCGCCTGCGGCTTCTTTTGAAAGCCGGACAAGCCTTGTATTTATATCATCCAGCCGGCCCTCCAGCCCATATTCTGCCAGCTTGATCCGGCTGCCGGTAAATGTCGGCGCATAAAGGATATCTGTCCCCGCCTCCACATAATCACGCTGGAGCTGCCTCATAACATCCGGGTGCTCCAGTATCCACTGTTCCGGGCAGATACTGGTCCCCATCCCGGCCTTTTGTAAATTTGTGCCGGTCGCACCGTCTAAAATAACGATCCGGCTGTTTATGAGATTGCAAAATTCTTGTTTTGTCATTGCATTCTGTCCCCTGCTTTCTATTTTATCTGAATGCATTATAATATTGTTCTGCCAAATTAGCCAGCTTTTTTTCATAATTTATATAGAATCACGCAGCAGCCTTACATTTTCTTCTACCGCCTCAACCGCCGCTCTGATATCCTCCGGTGTCGTTGCTTCTCCCAGTGTCATGCGCAGCGAGCCGGATGCCAGCTCAGGCTCCCTGCCGATGGCGGTCAGCACATGCGACGGCTCCAAAGATCCTGTCGAGCATGCGGAGGCAGCCGAAGCACAGATCTCTTCTGCGTCCAGCAAAAGAAGGAGTGTTTCTCCCTCGATGCCTTCAAAGCTGAAATTGACATTATTCGGAAGGCGTGCAAAGCGGTCGCCGTTGAGCCAGGCACCCGGAATGCGTCTTGAAATCTCATGTATCATCCAGTCTCTCAGCCTCGTCTCACGGTAAATCCGCCCAGACATCTCCCGCATAGCCAGCTCTACGGCTGTCCCGATTCCCACAATGCCCGGTACATTCTCCGTACCCGCTCGCCGCCCGTTTTCCTGCCCGCCGCCATGTATAAACGAAGCCGTCTTTACCCCGTCGCGGATATACAAAAATCCCGTTCCCTTCGGCCCGTAAAATTTGTGCCCGCTCGCACTCAGCAGGTCGATATGATAAAAATTCACATCAATCGGCACCTGTGCAAAAGCCTGCACCGCATCGGTATGAAATAAAACCCCATGCCGCCTCGCTATACGCCCGATCTGCGCAATCGGCTCTATCGTGCCGATCTCATTATTTGCAAACATCACAGAAATCAGTATCGTATCCGGCCGGACTGCCTCTTCCAGCTGCTGGAGCATTACAAACCCCTGGCTGTCCACCGGCAGATATGTTACCTCATACCCCTGTTCTTCCAGATACCTGCATGTATTCAGTACCGCATGGTGCTCAATCTGCGTCGTAATAATATGCCTGCCATACTTTTTATATGCCTCTGCCGTCCCCTTCAGCGCCCAGTTGTCGGACTCACTGCCTCCACCGGTAAAATATATCTCGTCAGGCTGCGCATGCAGCGAACGTGCAACGATTCCCCTTGCATGCTCCACCGCCTCCCTGCTCTTTTCTCCAAATTCATAGATCGTAGATGCATTGCCATAATCGCCTGCAAAATACGGCTGCATGCTTGCTGCCACCTGTCCCGCCATCGGCGTTGTAGCTGCATGATCCAGATAAATCATAGCTCTCCCTCCTGTTTCCCATAAAAATCCCTCTGTCTGCTTTTTCGGGCCGCTACAGGCGTTTTTGCCGGCAGTGCGCATAATATCCATATTTTACCGTATATATAGTAAGAAGCTACTTGTAACTGAAAGGATTCATCTATGCCGCATCTGTCTTCCTTTAAAAAATACGCCCGTCATCCTATGCTCCTTGGGACGGCACTGTTAACCGCCACCGGACTTGCCAGCAGAATCATAGGCTTCTTTTATAGAATATTCCTCTCCCATACAATTGGTGCGCAGGGAATGGGAATTTACCAGCTTATTTTTCCGGTATTTACACTCGGCATCGCCTGCTGCTGCGCCGGCATACAGACTGCCATCTCCAAATACACCGCAGAAGCAGTCGGTGCAGGACGCTGTCCGCAGGTATACCTGTATGCGGGGCTGATTTTATCTGTCAGCCTGTCGCTTGTATGCACGTCAGCCATATATACCAGCTCCGACCTCGTCGCAGCCGCTGTCCTGGACGAACCGCGCTGCGGCACGCTGCTTAGGATCATATCGCTCTCACTGCCCCTAGCCGCGGTCCATTCCTGCATAAACGGCTACTATTACGGCCTGCAGAAGACATTCGTACCATCTGTTTCACAATTATTGGAACAGGTATGCCGTGTCCTCTGTGTATACCTGATCTACCGCATATGCCAGACACAGGGACGCTCAGTTACCGCGGCCATGGCTGTATGGGGCATGGTAGCCGGGGAGCTGGCCGGAGCACTTTTTTCCCTGACTGTCATACGGTTTACTAAGTGCACGCAGCATATGCTTGCCTCTATGCGCAGTCTCTTTGCATTCTCAGTGCCCCTGACTGCAAACCGTGTGCTGATCAATTTTATCAACAGTGCAGAAGCAATCCTGATTCCAATCTGCCTAAAATCTTACGGGTACGCAAATGAAGATGCACTGAGCATTTTCGGCATACTGACGGGCATGGCAATGCCGATGATCCTGTTTCCTTCGGTATTGACCAACTCCGTCTCTGTAATGCTGCTCCCGTCAATCTCACAGGCAAAAGCACAAAAAAACCAGCTCCTGATCCAACGTACGATCCGGCGTACGATAGAATCCTGTCTGGTTCTGGGATTTGCAAGTACTTTATTTTTCCTGCTGACTTACTCTCTGATCGGGCAGTACCTGTTTGCCAATACGCTGGCAGGACTGTACATCCGTACCCTCAGCTTTATCTGTCCGTTTATGTTTTTATCTACGACTTTAAACAGCATACTGCACGGACTCGGCCATCCGACTGCCACACTGGCCCTGAATTTAAGCGGCTGCCTGCTGCGCATTGCCGTAATCTGGATCTTTGTGCCTGTACATGGAATCCGGGCATACCTCTATGGAATGCTGGCCAGCCAGGTCCTGACATCCTTATGCGCGGTCTTCCTGTTAAACCGCTCCGAGGAGCTGTCATAAAATCATATGGCCCTGCTATACGCAGCAGCAGGTACAGCACATATTCATAAGCACCATTGACATACAGAAGCGGCCAAAATTCTCATACGGCCTGCCATAGCTTTGTCCCATGCTGCTGTACCATGCACCGCCAAAATTCAGCTGCTGCATAAGCTGCCTGTACTCTAAGTTGCTAGGCTCAAGCGAAACAGCCTGCTCTGCATATTCGCAGGCTGTCATATTGTTGCCGAGCCCTGCATGTGCAATCGCACAATAATAATACCAGCGCGCATTATGCTCCTGCATGCCGTTCAGCACATTCAGCGCCTCCTGATAGCAGCGGTTTGCCAGAAAATTGACCACTGCCTGCATCTCAGGCTCTTCCTGCGTCCTGCGGCCATACGAACTGCCATATCTGGACGAGCCGTATCCGCCAAAACTGCTCTGCTGCTGTTTTTCCTGCATAATCTGGTTATATGCCTGCTGTATTTCCTTAAAACGCTCTTCAGCCTGCTCTCTGTTTGGATTGTTGATATTTGCATCTGGGTGGTATTTGCGGCTCAAGGCACGATATGCTTTCTTTATTTCTTCATCCGTTGCACCGGGCCTGATGCCCAGTACGTCATAAGGGTTTCCCATGCTGTGCAGTTTCCTTTATACTTTCTTTTACACTCTTAATCCTGCAGGATTGTTGCCATTTATCTGATCTTTTTTGTAAACGCAGTCCATCTGTCCAAACATGCGGATCGTCTTTCATCTCATTCTCATGTTCATCCTTTTGTATTCATTCTTTATGGCCTGCTGTTTTAGTCTTCGCGGCTGAATTGTCTGCCGCTTCATATTCTGCTGTTTCAGTCTTCGCAGCATCATTGTTTACCAATTCATAACCTGCTGTCCCAGTCTTTGCTGCTTCATGACCTGCTGTCCCAGTCTTTGCTGCTTCATGACCTGCTGTTTCAACAGTTATTACTGCTTCATTGTTTACCGCTTCATATTCTGCGGCTTCAGTCCTTGCGGCTTCCATATTTACTGCTTGATTGTCTGCCGCTTCATATTCCGCTGTTTCAGTCTCTGCCGTCTCATTATTTACCAATTTATGATCTACGGCTTCATTGTTTACTGTCTCATTCTTTTTTTCTTTTTGATTCTTTTTTACTTTACTGCTCTTTTGTATTTTTTCTTTCTTTTTATCTTTTTCGTTTTTAGCCCTGGCAGCTTTTTCGGCCTTTTCCGCTTTCTCCGCATCCATTTTCGCGATGGATCTGCTCTTCTTTTCTTCTTTTGCCTTCTTTTTCATGCGCAGATATTCATATCTGGTCCATACGCCGGAATACAAAATATTGCGGCATATTTCTGCATGAAGCAGAATCGGCAGCCGTTCAAAAGATTTCGCACATTCTGAAATCATGCTCGTCAGCATCAGGCTGGAAAACGTCTCAAAGTCCTGCTCCGTCTCCTTCTGCATCAGCTTCAATACATTATAGCACTTATTCTTTCGATCTTTTTCGATATCCTCATAGGCATCCATCAAATAGATGAATTTTCCCATATAAAATCCAAGGCACCGCAGCTCTTCTGCCCAGATATCTTCTTTTTTCCATGCAAAGATCTCCCCGAGCATCTCGCCTGTCAGGCCTGCCACCGCATCCACATTCGGCTCATTCATCTTCTCTGCCTGTGCCAGCCTGCGCAGATATCCTTCTATTGCCAGCGCCTGCCTTGGATACTTGATACTGATCCTCTCATAATCTTTTTTAAAGATCTGAAGCAGTGCCTTTTTTGCGACTGAATGATTATCCTTCCAGTCGTCCTCAAAATTTTTCGCTGACAGCAGGACATTCATTGCTGCCGCATAGCTGGTAGCCTCGTTGCACCGCGCCAGCCTCTTTCTGGCAGGATGCAGCGGACAGATAAATTCCGTCTCTTTGTCTTCCAGCTCATATAAGCCTGTCAGCAGCACGATTAAAAAAGTCATGTCATAATTCAGCAGAATCTGCCCTTTTCTGCCAAATTCATCTTTGAGCACCTGGCAGAGCCCGCAGTAATAGGACTGGTACATGCCGGCGTCTTCCGGTTTTAATTTTTCGCGATTTACATTAATATATCCAAACATACGCTTCAGCTCTTTTTAACAAATTCTGCACTGCACTTTGGACAGGTAATCGCAATCCTGCCCCTGCCGCGCGGCACCCTGACCTTCTGGCGGCATTTCGGGCATTTAAAGAAGCAGTACTCTTTCCTCTGCGCCCAGTGTTTTTTTGCATTCTGAAACTTCACGGCTTTTTGATACCGCCATGTTAAATACTTCTGATTCTGCGCGGACATTTTTGTAATGTCTCTGGAAAAGGAACGGTACGTACCATATACCAGCAGCGCAAGCCCTGCCAGATAGACAAGGTTCAGCCTCGTAAATACATACACAACAAAGCATCCCAGTGCCAGTCCAAGATAAAACCTGGATAACTGGTCATTCCCATATCTGCCATACATAAATCTTGTCATTCGTTCACGAAAACCATTCATGTTTCCACACTCCTATCTGCATATGCAAACAACATTCTGCTAGAATCTCTCACTAAATTTTACATATTCACAACTATGGTATATTCGAAACATTTTTCTGTCAATGGGATTTTGCGTGTTTTCAGAAAAAATTGAGAAACTTTATATTTTATTAACATGTAAAACACAAGCAGGACTATAAGCCGGGTTATGTCTGGAATGATCATCTATCTAGGGCGGCTGTTACCAGCCGCCTCAAGCAACCTACCTGAAGCTGGCGGGCCGCGTCAGCGCTTCTGCTCGGTCTTGCTTCGGATGGGGTTTACATATGCCCTCCCTGTTACCAGGAAGGCGGTAGTCTCTTACACTGCCCTTCCACCCTTACCTGCAGGACGCACGCCTACAGGCGGTATATTTCTGTTGCACTTTCCTGGGAGTCGCCTCCACCGGACGTTATCCGGCATCCTGCCCTATGAAGCCCGGACTTTCCTCACCTGCGGTCTTTCGACACATGCAGCCGCGATCATTCATCCTGCTTGCTGCTTTACATAAATATTCAACCACAAATACGGGAAAATGTAAAGAATAAATTAAAATCCATGCAGCATTACAGTTCATACGGCGTACTCTGGTATACATAATAATTTAACCAGTTCGATATAAGCAGCTGCCCTGCTGACCTCCAGTTTACAACCGGTTCTTTTGACGGATCATCATCCGGGAAATAATGCTCAGGCATCTGCGGGTCCATTCCCTTTCCCAGATCACGCTCATACTCCAGCTTGAGTGTATCCGTATCATATTCCGGGTGGCAGGTAATAAAAAACTGCCTGCTGTCTGTGCTTTTTGCAATCGCAACGCCCGCTTCATCCGATACAGCCATTATTTCCAGTTCCGGCACTGCCTTAATCTGCCCTGCCAGTATCTCTGTCGCCCTCGAATGCGGCGCATAAAACACATCGTCAAAACCGCGGAACAGCGGCGAATTTTTCTTTATAACCCGGTGAGAATAAATGCCGGACAGCTTCGGGACATGATCCCGTTTTTGAATGCCGTAATGATAATACAGCCCCGCAAAAGATCCCCAGCAGGAATGCAGCGTGCAGTGTACATGTGTCTTTGTCCACTCCATAATCTCTTTGAGCTCTTCCCAGTAATCCACATTTTCAAACTCCACAAAATCAAGCGGTGCCCCGGTAATAATCATCCCGTCGTACTTTTTATGCCTGATCTCGTCAAACACCTTATAAAAAGTACTTAAATGCGTCTGATCCACATGCGTGGACACATGGCTCTCCATATGCAGGAACTCTACTTCGACCTGCAGCGGCGTATTGGACAGCTTGCGCAGAAACTGCGTCTCCGTCACAATCTTGGTCGGCATAAGGTTCAGCATCAGTACGTTCAACGGACGGATATCCTGGTGCATGGCACGATATTCCGTCATGACAAATATATTTTCATTCTCCAATATCTCGCGCGCCGGCAGCGCGTCTTGAATCTTAATCGGCATAAATCATCTCTCCTATTCCGGCAGGCCTTTTGAGCACAGCCTGTCTCTCATATTTTTTTATCATACCATAACTAAAGGTCAGACTCAATCTACAAATTTTTTTGACTTTCCCCATTTTTTCAAATCAGCCCCTTTAAAGCTCTATTTTTAGGCGCTTCTTAAAATAGATACAATCACAAATGTCAAATCCTTATAACCATATATAAATAAAGTATTTGTGGGTGCTAAACAAAATAAACATAGAGAAAGTCAAAACAAATTTTATTTCATACCGTTTATTTGTACATAATTTAACTTCACGCCGTATAATCCGGCCCTTTTTTGTGACTATTTGCCAGCAAATTTCCAGTTTATACCATATCATGTATTCCTATATAATTATCCGTGGAACATTTTGTATTTTTTGAAATTTTTTACTTGAAAAAGAAACCGCAATAGGTTATACTGTATTTACGGTGAGCAACATAATAAACAGGCAGGTATCGTATATCGGTAGTACACCAGCTTCCCAAGCTGGTAGGGTGGGTTCGACTCCCATTACCTGCTCTGACATGAAACTCAATAAAATCCCGCAGGTCCAACCATATACCCCTGCGGGATTTTATATTGTCCAAAAATATAAAAAGTACAGTGACATTTATCTTTAGGAAACGACAGAAGGCACACTGCGTAAATTTTCTATTGTCAGAAATAAAAAAACCTTATAGATACTATATAAACAGTATCTATAAGGCTAAATGAGACACGGGGGATTCGAACCCCCGACAACTTGATTAAAAGTCAAGTGCTCTACCAACTGAGCTAGTATCCCATATAAATTCCGAAACTGGGCTAACCAGATTCGAACTGGTGAATGCAGGAGTCAAAGTCCTGTGCCTTACCGCTTGGCGATAGCCCATTAGCTTGTCCTTCTGCGTTTTGGCTGCTCTCCGCAACGCAAAGGGTGGATACAGGGATTTGAACCCTGGGCCTCCAGAGCCACAATCTGGCGCGCTAACCAACTGCGCTATACCC
>CAJUHV010000079.1 GCA_910586445.1 uncultured Eubacterium sp. | reverse complement strand
TTTATTAGTTTCTAATTGTTTTATTAGTTTCTAATTGTTTTATTAGTTTCTAATTGTTTTATTAGTTTCTAATTATTTTGTTTGTACAATTGTTTTATGAGTAAGTTTTGTTTTGCCTGTATTTAATTGTCTTATTTGTATTTAATTAATGTCTTACTAGTATTAATTAATTGTCTTATTTGTATTTAATTAATTATCTTACTAGTATTAATTATCTTATTTGAATTAATTAATTGTCTTTTTTGAATTAATTAATTGTCTTATTTGAATTAATTGTCTTATTTTATTAATTAATTGTTCTATTTGCTTTTTGAATTTAATTGTTTTATTAAATTCTGGTGATTTTATTAGTTTCTGACTATTTTTGCTGTTTTAAACATTTTATCAGCTTCTTGCTGTTTTAGTTGTTTCTATCTTGTTTTAATTATTATTTATGATAGACTATGATCGAATGCTCTGCAAGCATTTTGTTTACGGCAGGGTACAGAAAGGAAATCAAATGAAAGAAAAATCAAGCATCCGCGGCATATATACCGCAAAGCTGGCAGGGCGTATTCTGGTCCTGTGCCTTTGTGGATTTTTATATGTTTTCGACCGGTCAGAGTTTGACATTCTGCGGGGAATGCATTTTTTTGAACGGTTTTCCGTCTTACATATATTGTGGATCATCTGGATGATCGATATGCTCTGGCAGCTGGTTCCAGTAAACAGGCGGACAGCGCTGGGATCGAAGAAGCTGTTCCGCGCGTATTATCGTCCGGCACACGGTGCAGTCAATAAGCAGGCGCTGAAGGCTTACAAGGTGTTTCTGCTGTGGGCTGCATTGACCGCAGCCATGGGCGTGCTTTACCAGAGGCAGATCATTGACGACGCATTTTTATTTATGTCTGCGGTCTTTTTCTATGTCTGCGATCTGGTCTGCGTACTGGTCTGGTGTCCGTTCCGATTGATCATGCGCAGCCGCTGCTGCACGACCTGCCGGATTTTTAACTGGGATCATTTGATGATGTTCAGTCCGTTTGTGTATATAGGAGGATTTTATGCCGGCAGCCTGCTGTCTGTGTCGGTTCTGGCATTTCTGCTCTGGGAATTGTGCGTATGGATCTATCCGCAGCGTTTCTGGGAATATTCAAATGAGGTGCTCAAATGTGTGAACTGCACGGACAAACTGTGTACGCAGTACTGTAAAAAGCTCAGATGACCTTATGTAAGAAGAAAGAAGTACTGTTATAAAAAAAGCTTAGTTTTGCATTCCGCAGACACAGCCATAACGGTATCGCTGAAATCTTTCATCTGTGAAGTAATAGAGTAGCACTGGTTGCGGCAGAGATAGAAGTAGCGTTTCATGGATATGTCTTTTACCGGACAGATGACTACATCGCCTTTTTCGACGTACTCCAGGACGCATTGTCTGGAAAGAACGCTCAGTCCCAGATTGTGCCGTACCGCATCTACAATGGCGCAGCGGCTGCTGCATTCCCATTTTGTAACATAAGGAATCTGGTGCGTCAGCATAAAATTTTCAAATATGGCCCTTGTTCCGCTGCCTTTTTCCCTTAAAATAAAATTCTGGTGCCGCAGGTCTTCCAGCGAGATCGAAGTCTTATCGGCAAAGGGATGTTTTTTTCCGCAGATCAGGCACAGGCAGTCTTCGATCACAGGTTTGGCAGTGATTTCCTGACGCGTGATAATGCCTTCGACAAGGGCGATGTCCAATTCGTTATGAAGCATTCTCTGTTCAATCATTTTTGTATTGTCCACAAATACTGTCACATCGATATCAGGATGCTGGTCCAGCAGCCGTTCGACTAAAGTAGCCATCAATATATTGCCGATTGTAATCGTGGCACCTATGCGCAGCGGGCGCTGGGAATTTATATTTTTCATTGTCTGTTCTAATTTCTGGTGGATGGATACAATTTCACGGGCGTTGTTCAGCAGAAGCAGCCCGGCAGGCGTGATTTCCAGTTTTTTAGAAAAACGGTTGAACAGCTGGGCTTCATATTCGGCTTCTAAATCGGAAATGACCTGGCTGACAGTAGGCTGGGATATGTACAGCTTTTTTGCCGCCTCGCTCATTTTTTTGTATTCCGCCACCGCGATAAATGTCTTGAGTTGTTTTAACGTCGCCATAACTGAAATCTCCTATTTTTAATCAGATTTTATATGTCGGTTATAGTAAATATTTTACAAAAACTGCTGAAATTTTTCATAGGAAAATACCTATATGTTAATTCTAATTTTACTATTTTACCTTTTGTTAATCAAGTGTTATTATATATTTAATGATTTTGACAATTTTTTAACAAATAAGGAGGAACAAGATGAAAGTATTAGTACTCGGCGGAGTTGCCGCCGGAACTAAGATCGCGGCTAAATTAATGAGGGAAGACCGTGGGAATGAAGTCATCGTGCTGAATAAGGGAAAAAACATTTCCTATGCAGGCTGCGGGCTGCCATATTATGTAGGCCATGTGATCGAGGATAAGGAGCAGCTGATCGTAAATACGCCGGAAAAATATGCAAAGCTGACAGGCGTAACGGTACTGACGGAAACAGAAGCGGTAAAAGTAGACCCGCAGGCGAAAAAGGTTACGGCAGTAGATGTAAATACCAAAGAGCAGAAGGAATATGACTATGATAAGCTGGTAATCTCCGTAGGGGCAAGCCCGGTAAAACCGCCGATTGCAGGCTGCGACCTGGAAAATGTATTTTTCGTACGTACACCGGAAGATGCAATCAGGCTGCGTGAGGCTGTTGATGCAGGAAATATAAAGCGGGCAGTCGTAGTCGGAGCAGGCTATATCGGACTGGAGATCGCAGAAAACTTAAAGCTGCAGGGAATCCGTCCGTTTGTGCTGGATATGGCACCACATGCGCTGCCGGGCTTTGATGCCGAGATGGCAGAATATATAGAAGGAAAGCTGCAGGAAAGCGGCATTCCGGTTGTAACAGGCGTAACTGTAACCGGTATCGAGGGCGACGGCAGGGTAGAAAAAGTAACAACCAATAAAAAAGCTTATAAGGCTGACCTTGTAGTGTTAAGCGCGGGCATCCGTCCGAATACAGCGTTTTTGGATGGCAGCGGCATTGAGATGTTTAAGGGAACGATCATCACAAATGAGCTGGGTGAGACAAATGTACCTGATATCTATGCAGCAGGCGACTGTGCTATGGTACATAATGCGCTGACCGAAAAACAGGCATGGTCTCCGATGGGATCTACAGCAAATATCCACGGAAGGCTGATTGCCCAGAATATGATGGGAGCAGGGCTGCATTACCGCGGCGCGCTTGGAACAGCTGTATGTAAGCTGCCGGGCATGAATGTAGGCAGAACCGGACTGACAGAGGCACAGGCTTCGGCTGAAGGCTATCATCCAGTCAGCGTGATTACGGTAGTGGATGATAAGGCCCACTATTTCCCGGGGGCAGGCACGTTCATTATTAAGATGATTGCAGACAAGGATTCCTTACGTCTTCTTGGCGTGCAGGTAATCGGTGCAGGTGCCGTTGATAAAGTCGTAGATATCGCGGTGACAGGCATTATGTTAAAGGGCACGTTAACGGACATGGCAGATATGGATCTTGCATATGCACCTCCATTCTCTACCGCAATCCATCCGTTTGAACATACATTAAACGTGCTGATGAATAAGATCAACGGCAAATTTGAGACATTTACACCGGCAGAGTATGCAGCCGGCGCAGCAGAAGGCTACAAGGTTATCGACGGATGCCTGATGCCGTCAATCGACGGGGCGCCTTACGTAGACCTGACGACTGTAGAAGGGCCGATCGATGGTCTTGATCCAGAAGAAAACATACTGCTTGTATGCAACAAGGGCAAGCGTGCTTACCTGCTGCAGAACCGTTTGAAATTCTACGGATATAAAAATACAAAAGTATTAGAAGGCGGCATTACCTTTAATGAGGTGACAATATAGCAGCATAATAATAGTGTAAGAATGAAGGAGGACAACACACATGGGATGCACATTAACACCCGAAGAAATCAAAAGAGTAAAAGGGCTTGGGTTCTTAAATAACAAAGGAACCGATCTGTTTAACGGACGTATTATTACGGTAAACGGAAAAATCACATCAGAGCAGACAAAGGTTATCGCAGAGGCAGCTCAGAAATACGGCAGCGGTGAGGTAGAATTTACGACACGTCTTACAGTAGAGGTAAGGGGCATTCACCACGATAACATTGAAGCTTTCCGTGAATACATAGCACAGGCAGGACTGGAAACCGGCGGAACAGGATCTTTGGTACGCCCGGTAGTAGCCTGCAAGGGAACAACCTGCCAGTATGGCCTGTATGATACATTTGCGTTATCAGAAAAGATCCATGAGCGTTTCTACAAAGGATATCATACTGTAAAACTGCCGCATAAGTTTAAAATTGCTACAGGCGGATGTCCGAATAACTGTGTAAAACCGGATCTGAACGATCTGGGCATTATCGGACAGCTGGTTCCAAATATCGACGAGGATATGTGCAATGGCTGCAAGAAGTGTCAGGTAGAGACTTCCTGTCCGATGGGCGCTGCAAAGATGGAAGATGACATGATCAAAATCGATCTGGAATCATGCAATAACTGCGGACGCTGTATCGCGAAATGTCCATTTGACGTAATCGAAGACGGCACGACCGGATACCGCATGTACATCGGCGGCAGATGGGGCAAGAGAACTGCACACGGCAGACCGGTTTCCAAGATCTTTATGACAGAAGAAGAGCTTTTGGATACAGTAGAAAAAGCAATCCTGTTATTCCGCGAGCAGGGCAAGACAGGCGAGCGTTTTGCTGATACAATTGACAGAATCGGATTTGAAGAAGTAGAAAAGCAGCTTCTGTCAAATGATATTCTGGAGAGAAAACAGGAAATCTTAGATGCTAAACTGCATTTAGTCGGTGGAGCAACCTGCTAATTTTAACATTGGCAGCAGGCAGGAGACACTGCATAAGCTTATTTATGCAGTGCGGCCTGCTTTTCAAATAAAAAGAAAACGAGGCATCCTGATATGGGTTCAAATAAAAAAAATGGCGCAATTGCATTGTGCCTGATTATTGGATTTCTGGCAACGAAATCTACAGATCTGCAGTCCTCTATGTTCGGCCGTGTCGTAATGGGCGGGCCGATGGTGGCATTATTAGTTTCTATGATTATATGTAACATTATGCCGGCACTGGATAAGGACTTTAAAGAGGGAACTACTTTCAGCAGTAAAAAATTCTTAAACTGGGGCATTATTCTGACCGGAGGCACACTGAGCTTTTCGGCAATCTTAGGAACAGGTGTTAAGGCATTTCCGTTAATATTATTTAATATCTGCCTGTCATTTGCAGTAGCAATGTTTATGGGCAGAAAAATCGGTGTTACAAAAAATACTTCCGTATTAGTAGGCGGCGGTACCTGTATCTGCGGCGGTACGGCAATCGCTACATTAAGCCCGATTATCAAAGCAACAGATGCAGAGATTGCGTTTGGTATGGCAGCTATTTTTCTGTTTGATACAATCTCAGCTTTTTCTTATCCATATATCGCACCTTTACTCGGATTTACAGACAATCAGTTTGCTTTTGTAGCCGGTACGGCAATCAATGATACTTCTTCTGTGGCAGGTGCGCAGGCTACATTCCAGGCAATGATCGGCAATCCGGATTTTAACGGTGCGTTAAATGTAAAGCTGGTACGTACGACAATGCTGATCTTCGTAGCTGTTGTCTGGACAGTTTTAATGGCACGTGAAGCAAAGAGCAACGGCGAGCTTGGCAGCAATGACAGCCTGTTTGCAGTCGTAAAGAAGACGTTTCCTATGTTTATTCTCTGGTTCGTAGTTATGGCAGGGCTGAATACATATGGTGTTTTCACAGATAAAGGAATCAAGCTTTTGACAACGGCAAGCAAGTTTTTATTTGCTTCTGCACTGGCAGGCGTGGGATTTAAAATTAAGTTTAAGGATGTATTTTCCAAAGGCTTAAAACCGATTGCCTTAGGCGGAATAACATGGGCATGCGTGGCAGCTTCGTCTTATATATTTGCCTTTATTTTCGCAGGGTATATCGGGTAACGGGATGAGCAGTCGTCTGGCATCCTTAAAAAGGGTGCTGCGTACATAAAATGATATGCTGACAGTATAAGCGGGGGACTGCAGGATGAGCAGTCCTCCTTTTCCGTTTTTGAATGGACATGAAGATAGGGATAGAAATGGATATGAAAATAGAGATAGAAATGGATTTGGATTTGGAAAGAATGAAAATAAGGAGAACATTCCTATGAAGTTTTGTTTGTTAGGAATCAATTATAAAAATGCACAGCTTGCTGTCAGGGATAAGACATCCATTACAGATGTGATGAAACTGGATTTTTTTCAAAAAGCGGAGGCAGCAGGGGTGGATCAGTGCATGATCTTATCTACGTGCAACCGGAGTGAGGTATACTTTTTTTATGAGCACAATGAACAGGCAGAGCAGATTCGGCGCATATACGAAGAAATGTTTCCTGATATAGATTTGAAGGAATATCTTATGATCCTGTCAGGGGAAGAGGCGATGGCCTATCTGTTTCGGATTGCAGCCGGACTGGAATCGCTGGTGCTGGGGGAAGACCAGATTTTGGGGCAGGTAAAGGAGGCGCTGGATTATTCCCGGACAATGGGATACAGCGGAAAAGAGCTTAATAAGATCGTGCGGGAGGCAGTCACCTGCGCGAAAAAAATTAAAACAGAATTAAAGATTAGTGAGAGGCCATTATCAGTCAGTTATGTCGGGATACGCAAACTAGAAGAGTATGGAAAGATACAGGGAAAAAGGGTGCTTGTGATCGGGAGCGGGAAAACGGCGGTGCTGGCTTTGAAATATATCTATGAATACAAGGCAGGGCATGTGGCTGCATGCAGCAGGACTTATGCCCATGCAAAGCAGCTGCGGGATGAATTTAAGGATATTGAAATCATATCCTATGAGGATCGTTACAAAATGATGCAGGAGTGTGATATCGTAGTATCGGCGACGGCTTCTCCGCATCTGGTCGTGCGCAGGGGAGAGTTCAGCCCGAAGCGGCCGGTCATTTTTCTGGACCTAGCGGCACCCCGGGATATCGATACTTTATTTGCAGATGATCCAATGGTGCATTTGATCAATCTGGATACACTGCAGGAAATTGTAGCGCATAATAAGCTGGAACGGGAGCAGCTGGTAGAAAAGAGCCGCAGTATCATCGAAGAAGACCTGCATGAAACTGCTGTCTGGCTGCTGCAGAGCCGGATGGACCCTATGATTGATTCCCTCCAGCAGCGCTGCGGTGCGATCGTAGAAGACAGCTGCGAGTATTTAAACCGCAAGATGGATCTGGGAGCCAGGGAGCAGAAGCTGTTAAAAAAAGTGCTCAATGCATCGCTCCAGCGGCTGCTGCGGGAGCCGATCCGCGAGATGAAGCGTCTGGATACCGAAGAGGAGCAGGAAGAATATAAGCGTTTTGTCAGACAGCTGTTTCAAATATGATAAGAAGAGGAGCAGAAAGAGAATAAACGTTTTCCGGGCGGCTGTTTCAAATATAATAGGAAAAGGAGCAGGAAGAGAATAAGCGTTTGTCTGGACAGCTGTTTCAAATATAATAAGAAATAGCATAAATAGCATAAATAGTATAAATGGTATAAAATGGACGGTTATGAAATTATTGTAAGGAGGAAAGTATGAGATATATTATTGCTTCAAGAGGCTCGAAGCTGGCGCTGACTCAGACGGAATATGTGCGCAGCCGGCTTGCGGCAGCGTATCCGCAGCATGAATTTCAAATCCAGGTTGTCAAGACAAAAGGGGATCTGATTTTGGATAAGCCGCTGCATGAGATCGGGGATAAAGGGGTATTTGTCAAAGAAATCGAAGAAAAAATATTAAACCATGAAGCAGACCTTGGCGTGCACAGTATGAAAGACATGCCGTCTGCTCCGGCGTGCGGGCTTATGTTTGCAAAAGCATGGAAGAGGGAAGACCCCAGAGACGTGCTGATCCTGCGTGAAAAAAAATCTCTCGAAGAGCTGCCGCAGGGTGCGGTCATAGGCACAGGCAGCAGGCGCCGGGAATTTCAGTTAAGGAGGCTGCGGCCTGACCTTCGCATAACAGGCATACGCGGGAATGTAGATACGAGGCTGCGCAAAATGCTGGAGCAGCAGCTGGACGGCATCGTGCTGGCAGCGGCAGGGCTGAAGCGGATGGGACTGGAGGAGCGGATTACACAGTACCTGCCTCCGGCTCAGATGATTCACGCTCCGGCACAGGGCATTCTGGCCCTTGAGATCCGCACAGACGACAAGGTTCTGCTGGAGATGATCAATGCGCTGAGTGACGAAGAGACCGTGCAGGCAGCAGCAGCTGAACGCGGTTTTTTAGAGCTGATCGGCGGAGACTGCCATATTCCGGTAGGGGCAGCTTTTTCAAAGCATGCAGACGGAACGTATCAGCTGGATGTAATGTATGGAAATGAATCCGGCAGCAGGCAGGCATATGCAGCCGTACGCGGCAAAGATCCTTCAGTGTTGGCAGCTCAGGCGGCAGTAAAGATCCGCCGGCAGATAGCAGGAACGGTTTATCTGGTCGGGGCAGGGCCGGGAGATCCGGGCCTGATTACGGTCAAGGGACTTGCGGCAGTCAGAGAGGCTGACTGCATTATTTATGACAGGCTGGCAGCACCAGAGCTGTTAGAAGAGGCAAAGCCGGGGTGCGAGAAGATTTATGCCGGCAAGGCGAGCCATAACCATACGATGCCGCAGGATGAGATCAACCGGCTTGCGCTGCGCAAAAGCATGGAATACGAAAAGACTGTCCGGTTAAAAGGCGGCGATGTGTATGTATTTGGGCGCGGCGGTGAAGAAGGGCTGTTCCTGCATGAAAACGGCGTGCGCATTGAGGTAGTTCCCGGCATTTCCTCCAGCACCGCGGGCGCAGCGTACGCCGGGATTCCGGTCACGCACCGCGGGATGGCTCGGGGCTTTCATGTAGTGACTGCGCATGATAAAGATGATAAGCTGGCAGAGATTGATTTTAAGGCAATGGCCTCAGGCAGGGATACGTGCATATTTTTGATGGGGCTTAGCAAGGTGGAAGAAATTGCCCGAAGGCTGACAGAAGCAGGCATGCCGGACACCACGAGGGCAGCAGTCATATCCCACGCGACTACATTATCGCAGAAAACCTGCGTATCAGATCTTGCACATATCGCAGAAGAGGTAAAAAAGGCAGGGCTGACGTCTCCGGCGCTGATTGTAGCGGGAGACGTTGTAGCACTGCGCGATGGGCTGAACTTTTTTGAGCAGCGTCCTCTTTTTGGCAGGCGGTATCTGATACCAAAGATCGGGAAAAAAGCTACAAGGCTGCGGCAGCTTCTGCAGGATCAGGGTGCGTGTGCAGACGAGGTTCAGGTGGGAGAAATCGTAAATGCAGTCGATACATTTGACCCGAAATCCTTTGAACATGCAGACTGGATTATATTTACAAGTAAAAACGGCGTAGAAGCATTTTTTGATCTGTCTGCACGCCGCAGGCAGGATGTGCGCTGCCTGGCACAGTGCAGGATCGCAGCAATCGGCACGAAGACGGCAGAGGCACTGGCTCTGCACGGGCTTTATGCCGACCTTATGCCGGAGCATTTTCATAGTGACGCTCTGGCAGAAGCATTAAAAAGCAGGCTGTCCGGCAGGGAGCGGGTATGCTATATAAAGGCGGAAAATGCCGACGGGCATATGGGTGAGGCTCTGGCGGGATACTGCCAGTTTGAGGAAATCGTCCTGTATAAAAATCAGGCAGTAGAGCCGGACTTGACGGCAGTACGCCCGCTGGCAGAGTATGACGGCATATTGTTTACATGTGCTTCGTCGGCACGTAGGCTTTTTGAGGCGCTTGGGGACGGCTGGAAGTGCGGTGTGAAGCTTTTCAGCATCGGGCCTAAGACGACGGCGTGCTTAAAGGAGCTCGGCGCTGACAGTGTGTGGGAGGCCGAACGGGCGACGTATGAGGCGCTGGCGGAGTTTGAACGGCATAGGCTGAAATAAGGGTGGACCAAAGCATCTGTTTACACTGTAATAGACAGATGCTTTGTTATTTATAATGGTAAGTAGATACAGTATGGTTTTGAGTGTGCACCTAAGGAAAAGATTAATAAAAAGAAAAGAATCTGAACGGTATATATCACAGAGCATTCAGACAGAGTGCTTTAATTAAATATATAATTTTGTTGAACCCAGAGCTTTGATGTAGTAATATGAAACTGTATCAGGGCCTGTCGCAGCAAAGATTGTACATACAGTCCCTTTATAGGAAAATCATGAAAAGGAAAGAAATTAGGCATGGGATTACACAACGTAAAAGTTGGCTAAGACATATTTTTACGAAGCAATGGCGTGAATCAGGTTTTAATAGTCTCTAATTTCTGTCTGGATAGAGTACTAATAATGAGTGAAAATTAAATGAGAATAATAATACGAATATGACAGAGTACAGGGAGCATAAAGAATGGAGAAAATCTTAATCGTAGAAGATGATGCCAGTATCCGGGAAGAGTTATCTGTCCTGCTGCGGGCAAATGGCTACCAGCCAGTCAGCGAGCCGCCATGTGATCTGGCGCTTTTGGATATCGGCCTGCCGGGGGAGAGCGGATATGAGGTCTGCCGCAGGCTGCGGCAGCATTCGGATGTACCGGTCATATTTCTGACGGCCAGGGATCAGCCGGAGGATGAGCTGCTGGGATTCAGCGTAGGTGCAGATGATTATATACGAAAGCCTTATCATTCATCTGTGCTGCTTGCACGGATCGGCAGGCTGCTGAAGCGCAAAAACAGTCCGGTGCAAACCGTGCGTGAACTGACGCTGAATCTGGCAGACCTGACAGCAGCGTATCAAGACCAGACCTGTGAGCTGACCAAAAATGAAGCAAGGATATTATACTGCCTTATGCAGAAAGAACTGTGTACAAGAGAAGAGATTATCGAAGATCTGTGGAGCAACAGCCTTTATATAGATGAAAATACTTTGTATGTAAATATCAACCGCCTGCGGGATAAATTAAAGGGCATAGGGGCGCAGGGCTATATCCGTACAGTCCGCGGCGTGGGATACCGCTTATGACGTTTTGGGAATTTTTATCTGAGAAAGCAGTCACTCTGTGCTTTCTCGGGATCGGAGCACTCGCAGCGGGTTCGGTTATGGCATTTGCAGGGGCAGAACCGGAGATGATCGGCCTGCTGGCAGGGATGTTTCTGTTTTTCGTATTGGGCTGGCTGGGAGTCAGCTTTTATCTGGCCTGTGCCAGGATACAAAAGCTGGAACGGATCATTGATCATCTGCCGGAAAAGTATCTGCTCGGCGAAGTGCTTGACCAGCCTTATGGTGTATTGGAAAAACAGTATTACCGCATTATGAAGCAGATCTCAGCTTCTGCGATCAGTACTGCACAGCAGGCAGATAAGGAAAAGCAAGATTACTGCGATTATGTGGAGGGCTGGATTCATGAGATAAAGACGCCGCTTACAGCGTGCTCCCTCATACTTGATAACGGCGGGGATGCCCGCAAATTAAGGCGGGAGCTGAAACGGGCGGATAATCTGACGGAAAGTATTTTGTACTATGCCAGAATGCGCACAATAGAAAAAGATACGCAGATTCAGAAGGTGCAGGCGGCAGATCTTATCGGTGAGGCGGTAAAAAGCCAGATGGAGATTTTGGTGGCTTCTTCGGTCAGTGTAGACGTGAGCGGTGATTTTACTGCTTATATAGATAAGAAATCTGTTTGCTTTATTTTAAAGCAGCTGCTGATTAATAGTGCGAAGTACTGCAGGGGCTGCCGGATCTGTATACAGGCAGCAGACGGTATCATTACATTTGAAGATAACGGGATTGGAATACCGGATTACGAGCTGCGCAGAGTAACAGAGCGGGGATTTACGGGAAAAGCTGCGGGTCAGACAGGCGGCACGGGCATGGGACTGTACATTGTAAAGGAATTGTGCGACAGGCTGGGAATCGGATTAACGATTCAGTCAAAGGAAGGTGTATTTACCCGCATTGTGTTGGAACTATATAGGTAATTTTATTAAAAGCAGGAGAGGCGGTATATTAAATGGAAACAGCAGCTTTTCATTCATTAAGCCAGGCACTGGAGGAATTATTTGGCAGTACAGTCAGGCTTGCAGAGCGCAGGCGTGTTTTTGGCGGGGATATCAATGAAGCTTATCAGCTGGTGCTGGCAGGCGTTGAGGACAGCGGCATAGGCCGTGAGCTTTTTATGAAAACCAACGCTAAGGACAAGCTGTCGTTTTTCCGCGCAGAAGCAGCAGGACTGGAGGCGCTTAGAAGGGCAAATGCGGTCGGCATTCCTAAGGTGCTGGGCATCGGTACCGAAGCAGGCAGCGGCGGATATGCATTTCTGCTTATGGAATGGGTCGGCGGGGCAGAACACAGGCCGGATTACTGGGAAGTATTTGCAGCGCAGCTGGCGTGTATGCATAGGGCCCCGGCAGCAGATTTCGTGACGGATGGAGCATATGGATTTTGGCAGGATAATTATATTGGAGCGGGCAGGCAGGTGAATACGGCATATGACAGCTGGATTGATTTTTTTCGTGAATGCAGGCTGAAGCCGCAGTTTGAAAGCGCTGCGCCTTACTTTGACCAATCAGATCAAAAAAAGATCAGCAGGATTTTGGAGCGTGCTGACCGCATTCTCATAGAGCCGGAGCATCCGTCCCTGCTGCATGGCGATTTATGGTCTGGCAATGTTATTGCCGGAAATGATGGCAGGGCATGGCTGATTGATCCTGCGGTTTATGTCGGACATGCAGAAGCAGATCTGGCTATGACAGAGCTGTTCGGTGGATTTCCAGGAGCCTTTTATAAGGCGTACAAAAAGGCTGCGCCGCTGCAGCCCGGATATGAACGTCGCCGGGATTTTTATAACCTGTACCATCTTTTGAATCATTTGAATCTGTTTGGGAGGACTTATCTTGCTTCGGTAAAGCGCATTATGGATGAATATTTATAATTATAAATAGTAAAGTACGCATAATTTAGAAAATTGAGGATAAAAATATGACTGTTTTTCAGACAACCGCAGATTTTTTTGTAACTGCATTTTACGCATTATTTGACCTGCTCTGGGGAGATCTTATTACGATTCCGCTGCCGGGCGGCAGCTCGCTTGGGCTGTCGCTTCTCGTGCTGATTCTGGTTCCCTCAGGGATTTATTTTACCGTGCGCACGAGATTTCTGCCGTTTCGGCTGTTTCCAGAGATGTTACGGATCGTGGTGGAAAAAAAGCATGTATCTCAAAAAGGTGCGATCTCCGGCCTGCAGGCATTGTTTGTATCTACCGCAACAAGAGTCGGCATGGGAAATCTGGTCGGCGTCGTGGCAGCTATTTCGGCGGGTGGTGCAGGTGCCGTTTTTTGGATGTGGCTGATCGCGCTGCTGTGCTCATCGACGGCCTTTGCAGAAGCAGTACTGGCACAACTGCATAAGGAAAAAGATCCGCTTTACGGCGGGTACCGTGGCGGGCCTGCGTATTATATCCACCATTTTTTTGCCGGAAAAAAAGAAGGGCGCAGGTATTCGGTGATTGCCGTGCTGTTTGCGGTTTCCGGCTTGATCTGCTGGTGCGGGATCAGTCAGGTAATCGGCAATTCGGTTTCTTCTGCGTTTGTAAATGCATTTCAGATGCCGCCGATTTATACGACTGCGGTTTTAGTAGTCATTGCAGCGGTTATTGTGCTGCGCAAAAATGCGACGGTAAAGGTGCTGGATATTGTTGTGCCTGTAATGGCAGCCTGTTATTTTGTAGCTACACTGTTTATTATTATCAAAAATGCAGGGCAGCTGCCTTTGGTATTTGAGCGGATCTTTATGGAGGCATTCGGACTGCGGCAGGCAGTGGCAGGCGGAATCGGCGCGGTCATTATGAACGGGGCAAAGCGCGGGCTTTTTTCCAATGAGGCAGGTTCCGGCTCGGCACCCTGTGCAGCAGCAGCGGCCGATATCAGCCATCCTGCCAAGGAAGGTCTGCTGCAGGCGCTGGGAGTCTTTATCGATACAATTGTGATCTGCAGCTGTTCTGCCATGATTATGCTGCTGGTACCTTCTGATCTGATCGACGGGCTGTCGGGCATGGAGCTGCTGCAGGCAGCCATGCATTACCATATGGGCGATTTTGGAGTTGTATTTATAGCTGCCATTATGTGGCTGTTCAGCTTTTCTACATTTATCGGCATATTGTTTTATGCACGGTCGAATGTCGCCTATCTGTTTGGGGATAACTGGCTGTCGCAGACGCTGTATAAGGTACTTGCACTTGTTATGCTGTTTGTCGGGGGAATGGCTGCTTATACGTTTGTATGGGATCTGGGCGACCTCGGGATCGGACTGATGACAGTGTTTAATATGATGGCGCTGATTCCGCTGGCGTCGCAGGCGGTGGATTCTCTGCGGGATTATGAGAAGAAGATGAAGGGGCGGTGAGTGGTGCTGCTGGTTTCAATATAGCGACATGTACTATGGGACACTTGCAGGGAGGAAATCAAATCGAGATTATGTGCCGGGCGATGGAAGATATGAGAAACAAGGCATTGAAAGAGGAAATATAGAAGCGCGTAGGAAGAGTGATAGAGCCGGGAATCTAAAAAACAGGTTTCCGGCTTTGTTTTTTAGAAAATATAATTCCTATGAATAACTTTTTCTAAATATAACTTTTTCTAAAATATTTTTTTCTAATAAATGTGCAATTCACTTAAAATTTTCTATTTGGGAATATTTTGATCGTGCTGGCTAGATAGTGGAATTAGATCTGCAGATCTGCTAAAATCCCAATCATAACAAATTAGTACAAAATGGGAGAAACCATTTATTTTTCAAAAGGAAACCAGACAAATATTAAAATCACAACGAAGGAAGATTTAGAGCTTTTTAAAGGCTGGGTATTAGTAAAGGAGGATAAAAAATGATCGCGTATATTGATCCATCGGTAGCAACTTATGCAGTGCAGGCACTGGCAGGAATAGCAATAGCAGGGGGGGCTGTCCTATCGGTAAAGCTGCGGAAGGCCAGAAAAAAGGCAGCGGAAAAATTAAATATTCACACAGACGGTAAAAAAGAAGTAGAAGACGAAGTAAAAGAATTTTAGGCTGAAGTACGGATGCGAAAGGAGGGGATGGGATGCTTGCATGGATCTGTCTGTTTCTGCCGGGCATGATTACAAACTGGCTCAGAGGAAGGCTGATCTCACCCGGCAGAAAATTAAAGCAGGAAGTATTGGAATATGCCATGGCTGTACTGGGCATAAATTATCTTATGATGCTTATGCTGCTGGCTTTTGGGAGGGGACAGGGCGGTCTTGGACAGAATATAGACCTGTATATGCCTTTTACATTTAAATATCTGACATGTACGCTTATTCTGGCCGCCACAGAGCCTTTTTGGGAAAAAAGCATGCGCAGCCGGATCGCGGCAAAAGGCGGTATACGAAAATTATTCGGCATAAAGGATATCGCAGCCGGAGCCGCCTTATCAGCAGCTGCTGCTTTTATGATCGGTATATTTGCTCCATTGGAAATATATTTTCATAATCAGCAGGAATTCTGGTTTGATTTATACAGCCTGATCCCGTTGGCAGCGGTATTGTCTACAGCAGGAATGCTGGCAGGCTGCGCTTTTTTCGTATTTTTATATGTTGTGCACCCATATGCATATCAGACCGTGGTTGTAATTGGGTTTTTGTGCCTGATCTGCACTTATGTGCAGGGAAATTTTCTGGCAGGCGGACTGCCTGCGCTGGACGGCGCTGAGATCGACTGGGCAGATTATCGGAGCGAAACTGCAATATCGGTACTGCTGTGGTGTATAGCGGCGCTTGCGCTGATACTGGTTATAAAACGCGTACGCTTACAAAAATTTTGCCGGATCATTCAGGCTGCCTGTGTATGCATGACATTGATTCTGGCATTATCCATTATCAGTGTATGTTTTATGACAAAAGGATATGAGAAGAAAAAGGATGTCATAGTTACGGTAAAAGATGAATTTGAAATGTCCAAAGATGAAAATGTCATTATTCTGCTTATGGATTCTTTCGATGCGAGTGTTTTTGATGAGGTTATGAAGGATAACCCTGTGTATAAAGACGTATTTGAAGATTTTACCTATTTTTCGGATACATTAGGCGGATATCCGTTTACAACACGTTCCATACCGTTGATTTTATCAGGGGAATGGTATGAAAACCAAGAACCGTTTGAAGATTATTTAAATAAGGTCTACCAAGAAGCAGAGCTGTTCCAGACGCTGGAAGACCAGGGCTATAAAATGGATGTCTATGAATCCATTGTGCCGCCGCGTGCCCTTGAAGACGCACAGAGGTTTGAAAACGTACTCACATGCGGTTCCCGTGTCACGTCTTATATCGATTTTGCAAAGCTGCAGCTGCGTCTGACAGGCTTTAAGTACGCACCATACTGGATGAAGAGGTTCTGTACGCTCAGCCTGGGAGAGTTTCAATCGGTGAGGAAGGTATTGTCAGAGCATGAAGGATTTAACTGGTCAACCTATCAATTTTATCAAAATGTATTAAATACAGCGTTTACATATACAGATGAAAAATGCTTTAAATTTTTCCATATAGAGGGTGCGCATGTGCCGTTTCAATATGATAAAGAAGTGAATTATATTACGGAGGATGCGACGTATGAGCAGAACATTGAGGCATGTATTACGACGGCAGATACATACCTGCAGAAGCTGAAAAATAATGGGGTATACGATAATTCTGTCATTATAATCATGTCTGATCATGGCTTTAATGACGGCGAGGTTTTCGGCAGGCAGGACCCGGTACTGATGATCAAGGGAAGAGGAGAAAAGCATGCGATGCTTAAATCTGGTGCACCGATTTCTTTTGATGACTTACAGGAGGCATATATGCGGCTGATTGACGGACAGAAAAGCACCGAGGCTTTTGAATGGAAGGAAGGTGACAGCAGAAAGCGGAGATATCTGTGGATGGAAACACACCTTAGGACAGAGCATATGGTTGAATATATGCAGCCGGGTAAGGCGGGGGATACCGATGCGATGTATAAAACAGGCAGGGAGTTTAATCTGTCGGATGAGTAGGTGTCCGGCAGGGACATGTGAAAAAAAGCTTTGCCGTACGACGTCTTGGATTTTATAAAGATTTGAAAAGTGAGCGATACTGTAGTAACGCTCACTTTTTTAATATGGAATTTATTTTAGTGTGTTTGACAAGGGCATAATAACACGATACCTAAAGAATGGAGCCAACCTACACCTGACCGCCGCTATTGGGGAAAACTCAAAGCGGCGGTTTCTGCGCGATATGGCCGGAGTCCACTGGGGGCCGCCCTGTTTTGGTTATCAAGGCAGACCCCAGCAGACCCCGGCCATTCCACCCGCAAAGTATAAATACCGGATAGCAACTTCGAGACAAAATGTCCCAAAGCAATCGTTGTCCCCGCGCATTTTTACATAGGGGCTC
>CAJUHV010000078.1 GCA_910586445.1 uncultured Eubacterium sp. | reverse complement strand
CAGCAGCGGGTGTCTTTATTTTGTGCAATATTTGGTATTTACTCATTTATAGTAAGTAAAATAATTATAAGCACCAAAGGCCGGATACTTTGAAACAACCTCATTATACCCACCCAGCCCTTTTGGCAGTCCAATTGTACGCATGATCCTAACCGCGTTATAATAACCGGCCTCATCATTCCATGTCGTATTCCATGCATCTAAATGAAATATGCTCGTATGCGATACCATACCAATGACTAATCCCGACAACAGCGGAGACAAAATCAAAATTCCCCACAACAGTCTCTTAAAATATCTGGTTCTCCTGTCTGCACCTGTAATCACTGTATTTTTTTTCATAAACAGAATTCTTCCTCCACAAAAGTGCCCGCATATCTACTTCTTATTTTTTATAAAAGGCAGCAACTGCATCGATCACACGCTCCACGTCTATCTGCTTCATGCCGTAATACAACGGCAGGCGCAGCAGGCGCTCGCTTTCCTTTGTCGTATGCCGGTCCTCTCCCGAAAACCTTCCATACTTTTTGCCCGCTGGAGCCGTGTGAAGCGGAATGTAATGAAATGCGCTATGAATTCCCGCTGCCTTTAAAAATGCGATCAGCGCAGATCGTTCTTCCAAATCCTTTGCCTTAATGTAAAACATATGGGCATTATGCCTGCATTCCCCGGGAATATAAGGCAGCTCAATCCTGCCGGCCCCCGCAAGCTCCAACAGTCCATCCCAGTACGTATTCCAGATCTTCATGCGGTTATTATAAATTTCATCCGCCTCTTCCAGCTGCGCCCACAGATACGCTGCATTCAGCTCACTCGGCAGATAAGAAGACCCTGCCTCTACCCACGTATATTTATCTATCTGACCGCGAAAAAACTTACTCCGGTTTGTCCCTTTTTCACGGATAATTTCTGCAGGCTCTACTTTATCCCTGTCCTTAATTACAATAGCACCGCCTTCTCCCATGCTGTAATTCTTTGTCTCATGGAAACTATAACAGCCATAGTCAGCAATCGCTCCCAGTGCCTTTCCTTTATATGTACTCATAACTCCCTGCGCCGCGTCTTCGATCACAACCAGCCCGTATCTTTTCGCTATGTCCATGATCGTATCCATTTCGCAGCCCACTCCTGCATAATGTACCGGAACAACTGCCCTCGTCTTATCCGTAACAGCTTCTTCTATCAGGTTTTCATCTATATTCATCGTATCCGGCCTGATGTCAACAAATATAACCTTTGCTCCCCGCAGGACAAACGCGTCTGCCGTAGAGACAAATGTATAAGCAGGCATGATCACTTCGTCTCCCGGCTGTATATCTGCAAGAATCGCTGCCATTTCAGTCGCATGGGTACAGGATGTCGTAAGAAACACACGCCCCTGCCTGCACCACCGCTCCAGCCAGTAACTGCACCGCTTTGTAAATTCACCGTCTCCGCTGAGCTTTTTATTATTAATCGCCTCTCTTACATATTCAAAGGCGCTTTCTACTAAGATTGGTTCATTAAAATTAATCATCCAGCTGTTTCTCCTGACCTATATTATTTGTTTTCTTCTAACAAATAAAATCCTATCTTTCTTTTTATCCCTTACCCATCACTTATTTTCACGATCCATAATGTCATAATCAAAAACATAGATATACATATCATGAACTGTAAATTTTTGTACCGGATCTCCATATAATTCTGATACGTTCTTACCAAGCATCTCGTATTCTTCCTGATTCAGCATCAAAAAAGTATCCGTTTCCTCAGCTTGATAAATATCTAAATCAACCAGCCATCTATACGGCCAGATACCATCTTCACTAATCTGCACTCCTCCCATCCGCAGCTGTAAATCAGAATACACTACGTTTGAATAAGCGTTCCAGTAGCTCGCATATCCTTTGCACAAACCGCGGTCTGTAAGCTCGTGAACAAATTCCTTTTTTTCTCTCAATGCCTCTGCCCATCCACTGCTATGATGCAGCAGGACCATACACTGCACAGCTGCTGCCGCAATAAAAGACATGATCCGCAATTTTTTCTGCAGAGTCTTAGGCTTCCACCAATGCGTCATCATATAATGTGCAGAAATAATGATAAATACATATACGGAAGAAAGCAGATACCTGCTTTTTGTTTTTCCAAATAAGACAGCCATCATCAGTATAATAACATTGTGCACCATTCCAAAAATGAAAAAGCAGACCGTCGCCCGGCTCTCCTCTTTCAGTCTCCAAGCCTGCAGAACGGGAACTATAAATACGACCACTATACATGCAAAAAACGAAACCATATTCCCAATTCCATGTAAAGAAATCAGCTGTACATCTCCGGTAAATCCAAAATTATCAAACATATCCACAATCACAGCTGTAAAATTACTCCAGCAGTCACGAAACGAACCCGCATACAATAAGGCATTATTTTCTGTATCGAATACCGTGCGTGAAGCACAAATCCATTTATTAATACCGTAACCGATCAAAGAAGGTATCCATATGACTGCAGACAGAAATGCTGCCTGCTTTACTGCGCCGCTGCATTCTTTTAACCGTTCTTTCTCTTTATTCTGCATATACAGAAAAAGTAAGCATGCACATCCCAGCGGAAGAGAAATCTCGGCAATTGCTCTTATGCCTCCCATACATGCCAGCGCCATCATGACGATAAACAATGCCATTTTCTGCATGATCATTTTCCCTGACCAAATCAGATACAGCCATGTAAACATCAATGCTATGGAGAGCATCTGTCCTGTATACGCCGCCTGATATAAGATCATATCTACAGACCCTTCCCACTGCTTCACTCCATGACCGTGTAAAAAAACTAGAAATAATGGAATGCTGAGCATCCATGAATCATCTCGGAATGCCCGTCTGCTCTGGTAATACATTGCTCCCAGAGTTATTATGATAAGCAGCGCTGATCCCAGTACCCGTGCCAGACTCTGATTGTGTAGCACGACTGAAAACGGCATTACAAAAATATTTAAAGCGAGAACCCAGAGATCTCCATTTACATAGCACCACGAAGATGGAAAGATACTCTTATGCCTGATCTGGCTGCGTGCCAGCATAACAGCTGTTGCAGTATCAGAATGTATGGCCGTCTGTCCATAAGAAAGCACAGAATATAGCGCTGCTGCTGTCACTAACAGACAGGACATATGTAAGACCTGTTTTGATCTGACTTTTTCTTTTGCTGCAATAGGAATGATAAGCATTGCTGTAACAATAGATAATACAGCCTCTAATAATAAGTATTCATAGGTTGTCCAGGATAAGCCGTAATGCAGATACACTAGGCCGACGATACTGTTCGATGCCACACAAGCTGATATATATCGAAAGATTTTCTGCCCAGCTTTCATATCTTTCTTCCAAAGCATCCAGACTTCAAATAAAATCGGAATGCCAAAGAACAGACCTCCAGCAATAACCTTTTTCATATCAAAATCCTTTCTTCCATCGTACTTCCAATTTATTAAAATCAATACTCACCATACCCAGCATTGCCGCCGCAAAAATAGTAACCGCCAGCTCCCGGTAACAAAACCACATATGCATATAAGAATGGTTCTTTAAAATGGCATACCACACAAATGGAAATGTACCCACTATTGCACAGACTGCAATAAATTCAGCTTTCATATATAATGATTTATGAATCATCCCCCAGCATAAACACCCGGCTAAAACAACCCCGCCGAACGCAATGATTCGTATATTTGACGCATCCCATAAGCTGTACATAATATCGCCATACGAAATCACCTGCTCTCTGACCAGGCTGCCAGTCCGAACAGCTGCCTGCTCCACTACATCCATTAGTACATTCTGTTTTAATACAATGCTGCCCATCACCCATTTTCCTGCCCACATCACACTATATCCAATTCCCCACACAGCTGTATGCCCGATCACAAACAAAACATTTTTTCGTACAGAACCTCTGCTGTGCAAAAAACACCAGAAAACGAGCGGGATTCCAACTGAAACAAGTGGAAATGTCAGCAGATCAAAATAACTCGTCATGCAGCCTGCAATCAAAAAATGTTCCACAACCAAAAACGGACTATCCACATATCTTTTCTCTAATAATAAAAACAGCAGAAGCTGTACAAGCATTAATACGGTCACTGCCGTAAACTGCATAGACAATATTGTTGAAACCGGATTCATAAACAGCCATGCGATAAAAATTGGAAATATCAATTTCGTTCTTTTCTGACTGCTTAATACAGCCACAACCCATGTAAAAAGAAACAGCTGCACAATCATATTCAAATATCTAATAGAACTGTATCTCATGAAATATAAAAGCGGTTTCAACAGAACAAGATAGCCATGCCAATACCTCTTATAATCGTAGTGTCCAATGCCATTCTGTTCATGATCAGCATAGATTGAAGTCAGGCATTCTGCAGTACTCTTCCCATCAATAATCGGTCTCGTATTTTTTAAAGACGCTATATACGCCGGACTGCCATCTTCATATACCGCTGTCAGCAGCATCAATGCATCTGTCCAATTATCCAGCCTGCTGTCCTTGTATCCTAAAATCACTTCTGGATATGCCCCTTCGCTAAGAAAAACATTCGCAGAAGCTTCCAGATGCTGCTCCATCCTTCCCGTCGGAATACTGTAAGCTCCCATTAAAAGCAGATATCCGGTTATAATGGAAAGCACTAAAATCAAAATAACTCTTAAACACTTATGTAGAAATACTTTCATAAATCTTTCTGCCTTACATTTTGTTCTTCCCGAAACTCTTTCTCCACTGTGATCAGCCGCATCTCAAAATCCCTTCTATCCTTTTCAGCTATACTACATAAAATAAGTCCCGTAAAAAAGGATAAAATACCTGTCAGCGCAATAAACCCTGCCACAATCAGTGTAGGAAAATTCGGCACTGCGTGCGTATTCCAAAATTTTATCAAAATCGGTACAAACAGCCCCGCAGCAGCGCATTCTAAAATACCGGCCAGTACATAAAAGAAAATATCCGGCTTATAATTTCGAAATAATCTGGCAATTGTCCTCAATACCTGCATGCCGTCCGAAAAAGTATTCAGCTTTGAAACACTGCCCTGCGGCCTGTCACGATAATCTACTACAACATTTTCAATCCTCATATTTTTATCCACCGCATGAATCGTCATCTCTGTTTCTATTTCAAATCCTTTCGACAAAACCGGAAATGTTTTCACAAAGTTATAACTGAACGCACGGCATCCTGTCATAATATCTCTGACATTCGATTGAAACAGTACGTTTATCATCTTCCTGACTAATGAGTTTCCAAAATTGTGAAATGGACGTTTATTTTCCTCAAAATATGTAGAAGATAATCTGTCACCAATCACAAGGTCTGCCTGATAATCCAAAACCTTCTCAGCCATTTCCCCTGCGCATTCCGCGGAATAAGTGTCATCCCCATCAACCATCAGATAACATTCCGCGTCAATCTCCCGAAACATTCTTCGGATAACGTTCCCCTTCCCCCGCTGATATTCGTGCCTTACAACTGCTCCTGCCCTTTTTGCGGCATCGGCTGTCTGATCAGATGAGTGATTGTCATATACATAGACTACTGCATCCGGCAGCCTGCTTTTCCATTCTGCAATGACCTTTTCTATTGTCTGTTCTTCGTTATAGCACGGAATCAAAACTGCGATCTTGTCCATGTTCTTTTCCTCGCCAAGGCAGATGGATCATTTCACCTAAAATCACATCATACTCCTCTGGTTCAAACTGGTACTTGCCATTTCCACTTGTAAATGTCATTTCTCCAAAATAAATCTTACCCTCGACGTTATACAGATCTACTCTTACAAATGGAAATCCTTCACTCAATTTCTGCGCAGTCAGCTTCATTTCGTTAAAAAAATCCGGTTTTGGGATGTCAGCCTCACTTTGCGGCCAGCCCGCGCTGAAATTCTGTTTGTTCCATTCTGAATCAAAGATCGTCAAACGCATCTTAGTATCTCGGTCTGTAATTACCCATACATATTGAACCTTCCCATGAAAGCATAAAAACTTATAATCATAAAGTTCACCCTCATTTTCTAAATATTTCTCTGCATATATTTTTGGCGGAATATTTTTATAATGCGGCTCCAGGCCATACCATGCATAGTTTGTGCCCATCCATTCGCCAAATTTTTTACCGGCATCTTCCTTATCAAAATCCCTTCTATTCTTTACGATTACATTCCATCCGCATCCATGATTTGTTTTTAATACAAACTGTTCTGGTAATAAATCAAAATCTATCTCCTCAAAGCTGTTCCACACACCGAAACACGGAATCAGATACTGCCTGCCGATTTTCCTGCTGACCCACTCCCTTACTGCCACTTTATCCGCCAGCTTTGTCTTCAACGGTGTACTGTCATATAACTTCAGCCATTGAATTTTTTCATTAAACGTTTTCGGCGCATCTATATTCAGCCGTTTTCCGGTCTGAAAATAATACCAGTCACATATTGCCTCTTTATATTTTTCTTCCGGCAGTCCTCTGAAAAAGTTATATTGTATCTCTCTTCTTACCTTTTGAATCGTCTGATGAAATTCTCTTTTGGATATACTTTCCTCTTTTAACTGCATCATGTGCCTTTTGCATTCATCATTTTCGCTCTTTAATTCATCTATCAATAAATGCAGCTTATGAATCTGCTTTACTACCGGAAGCTTATAAAGCATTTTCCTCATCCTAAGCGGCTGAAAAAACAAATTCAGACTGCTCTCCTTCTTCTCCAGCTGCTCCATAAGCTGATATTCATCACATAGAATCTCCTCTAACTGCGGATATTCCTTGATAACCGCTTTAAAATCCACCCAGAACCGTCTTGGCCCCATATCATTTGTCTGTGATAAAGCTCCATGCTCCTGAGAACCTTCCACCAGATTCGGACAGGGTACTGCGCCTCGTATCATTTTTATCTTTACATGATAAAGCACAGCCATAAGCCAAAACCAAATATCATCATTTGTAGGCGCTAATTTTTGAAATTTTTCCTCATCTAACACATCTGGATGCAGGCTGTTCGGTGGATACAGCACTCCGCCAAGGCCTACCAGCTTATGTAAATAGGACGGCTCCGGATATACAGACCTGCCTTCTGGAATGGTATGCCATTCACCATCCTCTTTGTAAAACTTGGTGATTCGATGACAGTGAATCATCAGCTCCTTTTCCTGCTGATAGGAAGCATACAGCAGCTTCAGCCAGTCATACGGATAATAAGCATCATCATCCGCTGTCACTATAATATCATTCGGATATTTTTTCAGTGCCGGTATTAATTTCTTATATGACTTTAAATCTTCACACCAGCTTATTGTCAATCCGAATTTTCTAAGTTCTAATAATTCCTTGGGCAGTTCCTGTTCATGCTTTGGAAATTGGTCACTGGCAAGCCATAAAATCAGCCTGTCCGGTTTCATGGACTGATGCAGTAATGATTCAGCTGTTTTATGGACGGTATGAATCCTGCCGGGATATGATGTAAAGGAAATAATTAATCGTGGGTATGCAGGCTGTCTCCCAGTCTTATATTTAAGCATAAAACCATCCTCTTTTCTTTTATTCTCACAGATATAGATCAGGCAGGTCATTTTTTTAGATGATAAACTATTTTATTTCCTATTAATCGCAGGAAACCTCTCATGCCTTCCTGCCTCAATACCCGCCTGACTGTCTTAGCTTTTCGAACCAGATGCGTCCCCTGTTCTATTTCATAGTGATACCTTTCGTCCAAATACTTCACTTCCTCAAAGTAAGGCACCAAAATTCCTTCAAATAAATATCTCTCTTCCTGCGAGCATTTTTCCTTAAATTTTTCTATTTCTATTTCATCTAATATAAAATACAGCCGCTCCACCCATTTTATTAGACTTCGAATGATAATTAAAATTTGTGCACGCTGTTCCTGTGTACAGTCTTGAGCTGCCGCAATTTTAATATGTTCCATGCAGCTGATAAAATACCCCCGCAGATTAGCCTCTGTCTTTTGCTGTGTCATAATCGAGTCACTGCGTACTCTGCGTTGATAATAGATCTCATTAATGCAGCGGGCTCTTTCTGCTTTTATCGTTGCTTCAAATGTAAACAGATTATCTTCATGGACAATTCCTTCATAAAACCGAATCCCATTTCGAATCAAATATTCCCTGCGCATAAACTGCAGGCATACCGAAACACAATAATCCCCATTACTGCGCAGCCCGGCTAATAAATCCTTTCCATTTAAAATCTGTTCATAGGAACCCTTTCGCAAATATGCATTGTCAAAGTCACCATGTGCTCTTTTCAATTCTTCTGACTCGTAAAACGGTTCTGCCGCAAACACAAGCAGATCTAGATGCTCCTTCTCACTGATTGTCCACAATTCTTCTAAAGCTGTTTCCAACAGAAGATCATCACTGTCCATAAAATAAACGTACTTTCCAGCTGCCAGACTCAATCCTCTGTTTCTCGCTGCTGACGGCCCTGCATTTTTCTGATTGATCAGTCTAATGTTATCCCATAAATCCGCATAGCCTGCCGCAATTATTTCAGAACCGTCTGCCGATCCATCATTGATGAGAATAATCTCTATATTGGATAACGTCTGATTTCTAATGCTCTCTATGCATTCACTCAAATACTCTGCCGCGTTATAAACCGGTATAATTACAGAAACTGTTTTCATTCTCTTTCACCTGTAAGCTGTATTTTCAAGAAAATTCAGCGTATATTTCCTTATGCTGTAACAGTTCAGCCTTCGGCTTCACTGTTACGGAATCCGGCTCATTGAAAATTTGCCTTCGGCAAAGAGCCATATTCCCTCTTGGCATAATTTACGCATTTTTACGTACTTTGCAGTAAATGCAAAGTACTGGGCTGAACTGTTACCTTATGCTTCTTCTTTCAGCATTTTCTTTAATTTATACACAAGCCTTACCTTCAAACATTTAAAAATATACCGAAAACCCAGCTCGCTGCTCTGAAGTCTGCCTAACACGATTTCTTCCGGAGTCTGCCCAGGGAATCTGGACTGATATTCCGTATAGGTACATTGAATAAATTCTCCCGCAGGAACTTTAAACACATGCACAACCGCATTCTGATATTGCTGCATGCCGTCATAATTTTGAAGCAGTTCTTTAAATCTGTCATATTCAGCATATTTTTCACTTTCTGAACCAATCTGCCAAAACCTGTCCCAAAGCCATGAAACTGGTCCGGTAATAAACATCTGCTCTTCTTCTATAAGCCCTCTTTTATGAAAATATAACGAAACTCTTTTCATCACATCAAGCCCTGCATCGACTGCCGCCGCCGAAGTAGTAAATGTCAGCGAAGAACCAGGCATACTGTTTATCATATATACATATACAGATTCGTTTCGTAAATATACTCTATCTGAAGCATTAAATAAATCTATCGCAAACTCCAGATCTTCCGCAAGCCTGGCTTCCGAAAATCTAATCCCGCGTTCCCTAATCAGCGATAATTTAATCATCTTATTCACAGCACTCGGATTTTGAAGGGGTACTATAAAATTTTTTGCGCAGTTTTTTCCTTCGTATTTTTCAAACAGAGCATTCATCCAGCCAGGAATAAATAAATCAAAGCCATTTATACACCTTTGCATATTGCCCACTACCACATCTGCCTGCTTCTGTTCCATATACTCATATAACTTCTTATATGCGTCACACGGCACATAGTCATCAGCATCCAAAAATACAATATATTTTCCATATGCTTTTTCAATGCCCGCATTTCTTGCCGCTCCAAGTCCTTTATTTTCCTGTCTGAACAAAAAAATATTATGAAATTTCGCTGCATATGCTTCTACAATCTTATACCCATCGTCTGGAGAACCGTCATCAATTACTATGATCTCTAATCCTTTTAATGTCTGCTCAAGAACAGAATCCAGACATCTAGAGATTTCTTTCTCTCTTTTATACATAGGAATAACAACACTCAGCAGTACATTTGAAGCATCTTCATTCTGATTGATTTTCATCAAATATTTATCATACTCTTCTTTGTTATAAAAATAGTCCCTTCCACGTCCGCGGAGTTTTAGACTGTCTGCCGAATTTAAAAATTTATCTGTACTTTCATTTTCTAAATTATAGATACAGTTTGCCAATGCCATGTTCACAAAGCTTTTTTCAAACTTATGAAAACAGTTCCTGCGGACCAATTCTTCTTTCAATTTCAAAAGCGCATGCAAAAAATCTAACGGCGTTTCATTTCTGGATGCCTGCAGGTTCGTAGACATACCAATACGGTAATGTACCAAAGCTTTATCTATTACAGTAATGACTCCCGCCAAAGACAACGCAAGAAATACAAAATATATATCATTTGCCCGTTTCGTATCCTGAAACATTAATCTTTCACGGAGTACAAATTCTCTTCGAAACATTTTATTCCACGGAGCAGCCTTGACAAAATTGTAAATGTATTCTGCCGCATCATCAGACGAAAAAACTTCCATCCCGTGTAACATCTTTATATTTAAAATCCATGGCGCATTGATATACTCCTTTGTCTGCTCGTTATAATATTCTGCCCCACACATACTCACATCTGCCGAATGGGCTGCCGCCTTCTGATACAAATCTTCCAGCATATGAATATCAAAAAAATCATCTGCATCCAAAAAAATAACATATTCGCCTTTTGCCAACTTCAATCCACGATTCCTTGCCACACCGGCATAAGAATTTTTCTGTTCTTGAATGATAATTCTTGTATCTTTATGTTTATATTCCTCTAAAATATATGCCGACGAATCTGTTGAGCCATCATTTATACATATTATTTCTATTTCTTTCAACGTCTGTATGATCAGACTGTCCAGACAATCTCTTAGGTACATTTCTGCGTTATATACTGGAATGATCACTGATACTTTACACATTTTGTCTCCCTCTATTCTGTATACCGTTCCTTAATCCACCGCACACTTTCCCAAAACGCTGCCAAAAATAAAAATGATATGAATATATAAACCATTCTTTTTACATCATGTTTCTGATACTCTGTCAGACTGACATCCTCCAGGTTCAGCTCCTCTAAGCTTACCGCCTCCTTCGGCACCACAATTTCTTTCCATAAATCTTCATTCTGAAACATTCCAATCTCAATGGAATTCCATCCTTTCCAAACCTGATAACTTTTTTGAAGTACCTTTCCTTGTTCCATATGCACGAATAAACTCAGTTGAAAAGACTGATCTTTTGCTTTCATAATTTTGAAGGATAAAAACGCTGCTTCTTTTTTACCATAGTCCTCCGTCAGCCCAATCACAAAACCTTCTGTGCTTTCTGTAACTTTCAGTGCTTCTTCCTTCATCCCTGCATTCCGCAAATAATGCACCGGATTTACCACCCCATTCACTCCCCAGGATGCCACTAGATAAGCCGCTATCAAATAGCCCAGCCATTTCGTTAAATTTCTTTTCGCATCTTTCTTACGAATCGTTTTGTTTCTATTTTCCGCTGCATTTCCTTTACTTTTTCCCTCTAAGATCATCATTATATTTCAACAGCCCTTCCTCCACATCTCCGTCAAACACAATCCTGCCGCCCCTTAAATAAACCACCCTGCTGCAGAACTGCCGGATTAATTCATCCGAATGCGAAGAAAAAATCACTGACTTCTTTTGCTGAAACATCTCAACCACCTTCTGTCTGGATTTTTTCTGAAAATTTTTATCACCCACAGCAAGCACTTCATCAATAAGCAGGATTTCAGGCCTAGAATATACCGCCAGCGCAAATCCCAGCCGCGCCGACATGCCCGAAGAATACATTCGAAGCGGCTGATCGAAATAATCGCCCAGATCTACAAAATCACAGATTTCATCAATGATACTGTCAATCTCTGTCTTGGACATTCCCATAATCGTGCCTTTATAATAAATATTCTTCCTGCCGGTATAATCAGGATGAAATCCCGCAGACAGATTAATCAGTGAGCCGACCTTGCCATTAACTTCTACTTCTCCTGATGACGGATAGGTAATCCCGGCAATCAGCTTCATTAAAGTAGACTTGCCTGCGCCGTTCACGCCGATCAATCCGACAATCTCACCTTTTCCGACTTCAAATGAAATCTCCTTTAACACCTGCCGCTCTTTCTCGTATCCTTTCTTTGTAAAGAGCCACTGCAGGATACGGTAATCCTGCTTGAAAAAATAAAAATTTTTAGACAGGTTCTTTACAATAATTGCTTTTTCCATGCAAGGCTCCTTTGTTTATATATTTATACAAAATCTGCATAATATTTCTTCAGCCTGTCCTGCACGTAACTGCCTGCCATAAAAATGACCAAGACACATCCCCAGAAATATGCCGTATAACCCACATTCTGCGTCGGCCCAAGCACAAATGCATCACGAAACCCCTTTACCACGTAAACCATCGGATTTATCCGCAGCAGGACATTAATCCACACAGACTTCACATACGAAAAATCCCATAAAATCGGCATCGTATAAATCAATACCCGCAGCAGCGCATCATACAGCTGCCTGAAATCATCTGACACTGCCACAAACGCGGAGATCACCAGATTCATGGCTGCTGATAAGGCAGCAGCGCAGATCAGATAATAAAGGAACAGCAGCAGGTCAAAATACCGGATATATCCAAATGCCGTCACAACCGCAAACAGCATGACAAACGAAAACATCCTCTTTAAAAAAATACTCAGGACTTCGATCGTCGGCAGTATCGTCACTGAAAAACGTATACTTTGTACAATCCCTTTGTTGCTGCGGATAGCCATGCTGCCCTGTGAAAGCACATCATTGATAAAAAACCACGGAATCATCCCTGTCATCATATAAACAGTACTGTTCATCCCCATCACACTGCCGTTTCCTGCCATCAACAGCCGGAATGCCACAAATACAAAGATGTATATAATGTCATGAAAATATGTCCATACCATGCCCAGACTGGAACGAACCGTCTGCCTGTCCATATTCATAAATGCCATCTTTATAAGCAGACGTATATTCTTCCTGTGCTCTGACAAAATATACTTCACGCTTTCTATCATCATCCCTGCCCTTGTATTACGAAAATTCTTTTCATTATCCTCATCCTCACCCAGATCTGCTTCTTCTCTAAGCCTGCCCTGTGTGCGGATCATCTGGTACTCCTCATACTCGTTTGAATCAAAGAAATATTCCCGCGGATATTTCTCTAATCCCAGCTCAGAAAAATACACTTTCCTCATCCTCTCGATCAGTTTTTCTTTTACACTGACCGAGTCGATACTGTAAATATTCCATAGCAGAAAATTCAATGCCCAGTTGATAAAGCTTTGTTCCACCAGTTCATACTGACCTCTTTTTTTCAGTTCCTGCTGTATTGCATGAACTGCCTTAAAACAGCAGTCCCATGATTTCTCCCGTGTAGCTGACAGGCTCCCTGTGAGATTTTCCCTGTGGTGTGCCAGCACCTCATCCACAACCGTAATTCTGTCAGCCTGCAGGTTCATAAGAAACACAAAGAATGCGTCATTCGTTGTTCGAAGCGCCTGAAACTGCAGGCCGCTCTCCATAACCATATCCCTGCGGTACAGCTTATCCCATGACCAGCCGATGAAAATCTGAAATACATGCGGATAAATGTCCTGTGGGACAAACGGTACTGTTTTGGGCAGAAATTTTTCCTGTATTGTCTCCGGCATTTTCTCATACTGCTGCGTCTGTGTATCAAACCGGTCTGACCGGAATACGCACAGATCTGCGCCATCCTGCTCGCATTTTTGATATGCCTTTTCCAGCATATCCGGCTCAAACCAGTCATCAGAATCCAAGATCGACAGGTACTTTCCCTGCGCAGCTTCCATTCCAGCATTACGCGCGATTCCGGCTCCGGCATTTTTTTGTGTAAGTATGATCATGCGGCTGTCTTTTTGGGCATATTCCTGAAGGATACAGGCTGATTCATCTGTAGAGCCGTCATCTACACAGATGATCTCAATCTCTTTCAGGCTCTGCCCGATTATGCTGTCCAGCATCAGTCTTAAATATTTTCCATTGTTATAGACTGGAATAATCACAGATACTTTAACCACATCACCACCTCCTAAAACCTGCCGTCTGGCTTGTTTCAATTTCCAACAATAGAAAGCACGCTGCGCGAACTTTCTATTGTCATGAATAAAACCCGCCTGCTGCCCGGCTTATTTCTATTTCCAATACAGCCTGCCATCCAGCTTATTTCAATTTCCAATACAGCCTGCCCGCTGCCCGGCTTATTTCTATTTCCAATACAGCCTGCCATCCAGCTTATTTCAAGTTCCAATATAACCTGCCCGCTGTCCTCCTGATCCAGCTTCCCTGTGGCAGTATCTTTTTTGCAATCCGGCTTATCTGCTCCACTATTCGATCAATCCATGTATTTTTCTCTTTCGGAGCCTGCACAGCCCGCCACAGCAGCACTTCATAATAAGGCGTCTTTCTGGCAGCCTTCCAAAACGCCTGCGCAAAGTCTGCTTTCGGATCATCCCACGGCTTGCGGTCTCCTGCATAATGAATGATATACGGCTCCTTCCTTGCCTGCTCATATTCTTCCAGTATGCCCGCCGGTGCCGATTTGATAATGCTGTATCTTAGCCCCCTGTTATTGACCAGCATATTCCACGACATTGGAATCTTTTTGATACGACCCTGGCATACAATATTTAAAACATCCTGATCTGAATACTTATAATCTCCCTCATCCGCCATGCGAAACAGCTCCTGAACACTGATCTTTTGATTCAGCGCCTCCACATTAAAAACCAGAACCCCCGCCTGTACATAAGAAAATGGATTCGAAAGCCCCAGCACCTCGTCACAGTACTGCTTTGTATCCAGATTCGCCCCGTTATACTGCCCTGCGAAATCAGGATCTATCGCTGCCGCCAGCAGACTGTCTTCAAGCTGCAGATCATACAGCACAGCAATATCCCGATGTACAATTAGATCTGAATCCAGATAAACCACCTTGGGATAATCTTTTAAAATATCCAGTATCAAAAAGCGATAAAACGTTTCTGTTGTAATATGTTCCTTCGCCTGCAGACGATAGCCGGACACCCGCACACCTACATCTACAAAATCAATCCTGATATTGAGCCGTGACAATTCCCTGTCAAACACCTGCATGTCATCTTCTGAAATATCTGTATGAAAAATATAAATATGATAGTTCCTGCCTGCATCTGAGTTGTCTATGATAGAACTGATGCATGTAAACAGAACGGGTACATATGCCTGGTCTGCGGCAAGCACAACTGGTATTTCCTGTAACTTTTCCTGTTTCACCGGCACAATTACATCTGACGGCTTCGTATGCTCAATCAGCGCCATCTGCAGTTCACCCAGACGATACCCGCCCTTTTGCCTGATATATTCATAATAAATCCCCGCAAATCTCTCTCCTAAGTGCCCCGGCGTCCGAAGTCCTTCCCTCGAATAAAGGCTTAGGTCTGTCCTTTTTTCAAATTCTTCCAACAGATCAAACAGCATGCCTGAATACTCACAAAAAAGTTCTTTTTTCATAATGAACATATTGCAGGGATAAAAGGTTTTTCCATTCATATATGATTCTGATACAGCCCTCATCTGGGGATATTTCCCGCAGAGTATCTCACAAAAACTATCTAAATCCCTGATCTTTAACTCCGAAGCATTTTTATAATGTTCATAAACACTGTCCGCATACAGCTCACGGGTATGTATCCCTTTTGCAATCAGGAAATCATACGGTTCTATTTTCTGCCGGATACTCTGCTCTTGAATGCACAGCTTTTTTCTTGTATTTTCATCCATATATGGATATGTCAGGCAGCCCCAGCCAACTTCCGGCAGCATTTCCGGCGCAAAGGAAAAATAACGGCGGTAATGGCAGAAACCATAATAATCCGCTTCTATATTTTTCCATGCCCAGTACTGGGTAGTAAGTTCGCAGTAAGATTTATTTTTATACGAGATATGATCTCCTGTATTATCTTTCAGCATATCCTCCGGCAGCGGTTTTGTCTGGAAATCACTTCCTGCTGTCACATGGTAAAGCAGCGGGTCTGATACACACATCTGGCTGCTGTTCGGCGTATGTGTTACAAATATTTTTATATTACTCACCGTATCTGTTCTCCCGCACTTTCCTCATAACGCAGCCTGGAACCATCCCTGCAATCAGGGGCTTAGCCACATACCACAGATGCCCTCTTAAAATTCCCAGATCACGAAACCCCTTCAACCGTATTCTGCATTCATGAAACCGATAACGGTACTTCCGCTTCTTATAAGAATTCCTGTCTTCCCGATAGCTAAACAGCATCTCCTGCATGTTATATCCCCTGTATCCACAAGCATACAGTCTCATCAGAAGCTCATAATCCTCCACGCGCAGCGCCTGCGCTGACTCTGAATATCCATTTAACTTCCTGACAATTTCCCGCCGCAGCATAATAGACGGATGCACAAACGGCAGTGTGCTTAAAAAATCTCTCTTATCCGGCATTTCTTTCATTCTGCGCACTCCCCATATGCCGCGGCTGTCAATCATTTTGACATTACACCCGACAAACGCATATTCCTTATGCTTTCTTAGAAATGCCGCCTGTCTTTCCAGCCTTCGCGCGTCAGAAATATCATCTGCGTCCATAACCGCGATATACTCTCCGCTTGATGCACGAATGCATAGATTTCTGGCATACCCCGCACCATGATTTTTCCTGCTTCGAATCAGGCGTATCCTCTTGTCATTGCCGATCACCTTCATAACAGCCTGTACGGTATGATCTGTCGAACCGTCATCACACAGAATCAGCTCCCAGTCCTGACAGGTCTGGTTTTTTATAGAATCAACTGCGGTCTGCAAAACAGACAGACTTGATAAAACTGTTATATTGTACACAGGCATAATAACCGACACTTCCGGCATGATATTCCTCCTCAAAAAAATCATTTGCATTTTTCTATCTCTTCATAAATCATCTTCATACGTCTCTGCACTGCTTCTTGTCCATACCTTTTAATCCTTTTTTGATTATACCTTCCATATTTCTGCCTCAATGATGCATGATCTAACAACATCCGCAGTGCATTATGAAGCTGCTCTGGATGTCCTAATGAAAATCTGATGCCGCCGCTGCACACCAGATCTCTGCCTGCATCATCAATCAGCTCCCTGTTTCCCCGAATATCCGAAACTACACATGGCAGCCCTGCCGCCATTGCCTCCATTAATGATACAGGCATTCCTTCTCTTAATGATGGAAATACAAAAATATCAGCATTCTGATAAATCCACACCAGTTCTTCAAGGAAACCCGGCATACGGACACAGTTTCCCACTCCCAGACTTCGTGCATACTTCTCCAGCTCATCATACAGCGCACCCTGCCCGCAGATCAGATAGTACACATCCTGCCGTTTCAGCTCCGCCAATGCAGTAATCACCATTTTGTGATTTTTTCCTTCATTCAGCTCTCCTACTGACAAAAGAATTTTTGCCTGATCTGGAATCTGATATTTCCTGCGAAAGATTTCTGCCTGACTAGCAGGACATACTGAAGATTCCCTACAGGATTTTTCTTCCTGATCATCCGTTTTCACTGCAAACTTTTTTATATCAATCCCCACACCCGGAATATACCTGATCTTTTTTGCCCTCAGATTCTTTTTCGCAAACATATAATCTTCCCTGTTTACAGTAATCAGCACATCCGTGCAGTGTGCCAGTAATTTTTCCACTGGATAATACAATATCCAGTTTTTCCAGGGCGCCCCCTGATAAAAATGGAATCCATGCGCTGTATAAATCACCCTGATGCCCCGCCGGTGCGCTGCCACCCTTGCCAGTACACCGCCAATCGGCGAATGGCAGTGTATCCACTCATAATGATACCTGCCTGTCAGTTCCCATAACTGCATATACGCCCTGCAGCAGCCAGATACCGGTAAAACACTGCGCGGACAGTCCCATTGATGCCGAATGACACCCAGCTTTTGCAGCGTCTTTTGAAACTTTCTAATCCGCTGCATATCACATGTATTTCCTTCCTTAAAATTACACGCCACATGCACTTCATATCCCATCTCCTGCATCAGACGGATATTTGGCATATTAAACTGATCAATCATAGATGCTACAGATGCCAGCATCAGAGTACTTCGTCTATGCTTCATTCATGATTTCGGCTACAGACTTCATAATACGGATATACATAGAATAACTGTCTGTATCTTTCTTCTCCTGCCGTCCCCACATATCCACCAGACGTACATCAGAAGGATGCGCAACACCCCACAGCAGTTCGTCTGCATCTACACTCAGCGCCATGCATATATTGACAAACGTATCCAGACTCATAATTCTCGTCCCGCGTTCGATATGTCCCATGAAAGACATGCTGATCCCGCACTGCTTTGCGAGTACATCCTGTGACCATCCTTTTGCTTTTCTAGCCTGACGGATTCTCATTCCGATCTTGATATAATCGATCTCCTGCATGGTCTTTCCTCCTCTTCTTAACCATTCCATTGCGATTGTGGCAAAAGAATTGGTATCATTTTTGTAATAAACAATAGAAAGCACGCTGCGCGAACTTTCTATTGTCATGAATAAAAATACGCATAACATTTTAATAACAA
>CAJUHV010000077.1 GCA_910586445.1 uncultured Eubacterium sp. | reverse complement strand
TTCAGATATGACATGAATTCCGATACGCTTATCTTCGGCGGTATTGCAACATACATATGAATATGATCTTTGCATACCCGCCCATCAATTAGATCCACCTGTTTCATCTCACACAGCTTCTTGATGATTGCAACCAAATCTTTTTTGGTTTCTCCATACATTATCTTTCTTCTATACTTCGGTATAAAAACAATATGATAGGTGCAATTCCATCTTGTGTGTGTTATACTTTGATTATCCATTTTGGATACCTCCTATGCTTTTGATATGGCCTGCGAAACCAATATCATTATAGCATAGGAGTTTTTATACTCCACGCACCGCTACGGCTTTGCCTGTTCCCCCATCTCAGATGGGGGATTAAAAGACTTTTTCATTCAAATAAATCGCTGCGTTTTTTATAATTTATGGAAAAAACTGCTCTGTCATGCTCATAATCAGTGTCTTTCCAAACCGCCTTGGACGGGTAATCAGTGTTACATCGTCCATGCTCTCCCACCAATCGCGGATAAACTCCGTTTTATCAATGTAAAAGCAGCCATGTTCTATAATCTTTCCAAAATCCTGTATTCCGATCCCTACTGTTCTCGCCATAAATCCCCTCAAAAATCATACGCCTGCGATCTGACGCTGCCTGCGATATTATCTAACCGCCGACTCAAAGCTTTTTATCAGATTCAAACCTTTTTATCAGATCTAAATCTTTTTGTCAGATCCAGATCATTTTGCCAGATCCAGATCTTTTTATCAGATCTAAATCTTTTTGTCAGATCCATTGATTTATCACTTATTCATAATAATAACATGTATCACTTATTTTGCAAGGTCATTCTATATCATTTAGGAATGTTATACTGCCAATCCGCCCTGCATACATTTGATTTCCCATATGATTTCGACCTTATTTACATGGTGTCCATATTAGACATATATTGCGAAATATCAGCACATAAGCGCATAGATTATACATTGACAGCAGCCCCTTGAAATGCTATGCTAATTCTAGATTATTTGTAACCATTCTAGCTGGTCTGCCATGCATCACCTCTTGGTTCTGTATGAAAGTGCAAGGATATTCTGCATATGCCTGCATCCTGCAGTTTAGCAGCATGTACAGTCCTTTTCGAATAGTTACAGCATTTTTATATCAGAAAATGTCAGAATAAAAACAGGAGGCCGAAGATGAAAAAGACAAATAAGCAAATTTCCAAAACTGCAGCATCCGGGAAGAAAAAACCTTCAGACCAGACTCTGCAAAAAAATCTTGTTTCACAGGTCACGCGTCTATTTCTACTTTTAGTAATCGCACTGATTGTCGTGTCTGGAGCATTTATGTATTTCAGCAATATGAATACGCTGCATGAGATGACAAACGTTGCATTAAATTCCACTTCTTCAGCAGTCGAACGTACACTACATACACTGGAAGTCAACGCAATGAATGTCGCAGCTTTAGAAACCATCAGGGATGCCGGCGCGTCCAAAGAGGAAAAGCTTGCGGCTATGGACGGTGTCCGCGCACAGAATCAATATGATGAAGTAGGATTTGTAGAATTAGACGGACAGGGTTATTCCAATCTCGGTGACTTTGACTTTAATGACCAGCTCCACTTTCAGTCCACTTCAAAAGGAAATGTATTTGTAGGTGAGCCGATCATTAACCGGTTAAACGGAGAGATCATTATTATATCAGGTGCTCCCGTTTACGATGAAGGCAAAATTATAGGCACCGTATATATTGTCGATCTGGTTGATTCTGTAAATGACAAAATCGGTGAAATTACTTTTGGCAAAACAGGCCACGCCTACATTGTAAATAAAGACGGCACAATCATTTTTCATAATGACAAGCAAAAAATCGCAGATGAAGTAAATCCTATCGCACTGCAGGAAACGGACAGAAAATATGCCTCACAGGCAAAGGCGATCAAAAAAATACTTGCCAGCACAGATAAGGGCACCACTACCTACCGGCAGAACGGCAAAAGCATGTTCGCAGCATACTGTCCGGTGGCAGGCCATGAGGACTGGCGCTTGATTATGGCTGCACCATACGCAGATTTCACTTTGGTGATTGTTATTTCCGTGCTTGTAAATACAATCATTGCCGTACTTCTTCTGGCGTTTAATATTTCGCTGATGAAACGGCTGATCAAAGGCATCATCTATCCGGTTGATTCTGTAACAAAACGTCTGGTAAAGCTTGCCAAGGGCGACCTGCAGACACCGGTTGAAGTCATAAACACAGGTGATGAGCTGTCCATTCTGTCTAAAAATCTGGATCATACAATACACAGCCTGAACCTATATATTTCAGATATTACGAGAGTGCTTTCCCAGCTATCTGCCGGGAATCTGGATATACAGACAGAAGCCAGCTTTGCAGGCGATTTTGTCAGCCTGCAGGAATCGATCAATACAATTATCGGCTCCTTGAATGAAACAATGACGCAGATGAACAGTGCTGCCGACCTTGTAGCTGATCATTCGGACGGCACCTCTCTGGGAGCCAAAAATCTGGCTGACCGCACGACAGACCAGGCAAGCGTATTGGAGGAGCTGACTGCAAGCATTACAAGTGTTTCCGATCAGGTAAAGCTTACCGCAGATAATGCTGACAAAGCAAACCAGCGTTCTTTGGAAGCAAAGAAAAATGTAGAGATCTGCAACAAGCAGATGCAGTCCATGATCCAGGCAATGGCAGATATCAAGGCCGGATCATCAAAGATCGGAGATATTATCAAAAATATCGAAGATATTGCAGAACAGACCAACCTGCTGTCCTTAAATGCTGCAATTGAAGCAGCCCGCGCCGGTGAAGCCGGAAGAGGATTTTCCGTTGTAGCAGAAGAAGTCCGCAGCCTTGCAGAAGAAAGCGCAAAGGCAGCTCAGAATACTGCAAAACTGATCATTAAGTCTATTGAAACCGTAGAGAACGGGACAAGCATTGTGAATGAGACAGCCGAATCCCTTTCACAGGTCGTTAATAATACAGGCGAAATTACCAGCATTATCTCTGAGATTGCAGATGCTGCCAGAGAGCAGGCAACAGCGATCGAGCAGATCAACGCCGGATTCGAGCAGATGTCTGACGCTGTTTCCATAAATTCAGTGACTGCACAGGAAAGTGCAACGTCGAGTGAAGAACTGGCTGCACAGGCACAAAACTTAAAAGGGCTTATTGGGCGTTTTTCATTAAAAAATAAATAGCTGTGGTACTTATACCCCAATTTAATCAACATACAGGCTGTGTTGATTAAATTGGGATTAATTCATAAGTAGTCAGTCTAGAGCGTGTTTGAAAAATGCTTTCTGTGAGATGTGCTTCACACTTAGTGGAGAATTTATCCCAAATTTATGAGGCATAGCGGGCTATGTTGATTAAATTTGGGATGAATTATCCGCAAAGTGGGGAGTGCAGATCACAGGAATGATTTTTCAAACATGCTCTAGGCATCTCCCCTTCACAGCATAATCCGCCGCACATCCTCCATCTACCAGAACCTTCTTCCTGCTGAATGCAAAGCCGTAAATATAAATCCTCTCCATCGGCATACCCGCTGCCTCTAGCATAGACGGATATTTCTTAGCCAAAATCTGGTTAATTGCGGCGCCCGCTGTATCCAAAAGCGTATCTTCCCGTTCTGTATCCTGCACCTTAAACTCTATAATAATCCCTGCATCCAGAGCCTTGTCAACCGGCTCCAGCATCACATCATACCTCCCGATCCCGCTTTCCCTGTTTGATGTGATTCTATATAGATTTCTCAAATCAGCAATCAGCCCCAACACAAACCCATGATAAAAGTTCTCCGGCTGCCTAAACTGTGACGGCCTGCTGCCCGTATCAAAGCAGCTGAACGTCTCTAAAGCAATCTGGTTCATATAAGCATTCATTCTAGCCGTATCACCGGAAAGCAGAGCTTCTGAGAAATCGTTATAGTCCGTTTCAGAATCCTCAAACCACCCCGTCGCCATCCGGTCAAACACGGTGCGTGTCTCTCTGTTCGTAATTCCAAGAACATACTCGCTGTTTCCCTTCCTGTTTTTCGTGACCTGCCAGATTTTCAGATACCCTCCTGCCACAAGCAGGCTCCATACCGCGCCCTTATCATCTGCCAGCTGGCTGAATACAAGCTCTTCGTCCATAGGAACCTGGATAGTTTTCCCATTCATCAGGTCCTCCAGCAGAAGCTTTGCCTTTACGCTGCCCTTCCGGAGCAGCTCACCCACCAGGCTGTTCGAGCTTGTGTTTGCCCAGTAGATGCCGAGCCTGCGTTCATCCAGATAATTGATAATCGACCAAGGATTATACATATTGTCGCACTGCCCAAACTTAAAGCCGTCATACCATGCCCTAACCTCGCCCATCTGCGCAGACATGCCGTACTCTTTCAGGCTGTCTGCCACCTCCTGCTCTGTAAACCCGAATGCCGCCGCATATTTTAAAGAAACAGATGTTACCACCTTCAGATGGTTTAAGCCCGAAAATATAGATTCCTTCGCGATTCGGGTAATGCCTGTCATTAGGGCGCGTTCCATATGCATGTTCGTCTTTAGTGCAGCATGAAATAAGCTTCGAATAAATGCTGATGCCTCATCCCAGTACCCATTCATATATGCCTCCTGCATTGGGGTATCGTACTCATCCAGTAAAATAACTGCCTTCTTTCCATAACAGCGGTACAGGAATTCCGAAAGCTGGCAGACCGCCATAGAAGCATCGCTGTCATCCATTTCCGCCGAAATCCGTTTGACATATCGAACGTCCGCCTCACACAAAAAACCGCTCTCCAAAAGAAATGCATGCTGTGTATAAAAAAGCTTTGTAAGAAGATGGCAGATCTTCTTGCGCATCATCTGGTAATTCCGCTCCTTTACGCTGGCAAAAGACAGGCTGATCACCGGATATGTCCCCTGCAGCGCACGGTACTTTTCCTGTTTCCAAATAGCGAGATTTTCAAATAAGTCCCCTCTGTTTTTATAATTGACTGAAAAGAACTGCTCTACCATGCTCATATTGAGCGTTTTTCCAAACCGCCTTGGACGAGTGATCAGCGTAACTTCGTCTCCACTCTCCCACCACTCTTTTATGAAATTCGTTTTATCAATATAAAAATAATCTTTTTCAACAATTTTGCTAAAATCCTGTACACCAACTGCCACTGTTCTTGCCATGACTCAAGCCTCCTTTTCATGAAAGCCATTGCACTAAGTATATTTTTGCATAAGGCTCTATACAGCCTGCTGTTCGCATAAGTATAACACAAAGCAGATAACTTTCCTATAGTCCACAGAATTTTTCTTTGACAGGCAGGAATATTCTGTTACTATTCACACAGGACTTTGCATTCACTGCAAAGTCCGTAAGAACGTGATTCAGGAATGAGCAGATCCCATCCGCGAAGCGAATTTAAGATGGATTTGTGAAGCCATTTAACTCTTCTCTGCAATGACTTCGGCAGCGAGTGCCGCTAAAATTTTATTTAAAAAACAGGGAACTAAAAAGTTCCCTGTCTGCCATCTTGGGTATATTATATAGAACAATGATAGTGTCTGCATATCCCCTCCCTGCTGCTGATTTAGAAGATACATTCTAATTATTCCCCCAAAAAGACGGAGGAAAATAATCCTTTCGCCTCCAATTTCCATTTCTATCTTTTTTCAAAATATCGCGATTCGCATGTTTATCAACACATTCATCAAAAAATTCTTCAGTAACACCTATCACTCTGCAAAGATCCCGTTTCGCAGCTGAATCCAGTATCCAGTCGCTTTCGCTTATATATTGCTCAGCCTGTTCTTTTGTCAAAATACCATCCCTGACAAACCTGCATGCTATATCACTGACGCGCTGAAAACCAAATTTAGGAAATTTACACCATACCGCTACGATATAGCCAATACTGTCAATCTGCGTATAATTTTCAATCTGCCCCTGCCTCTGCCATTCATTATAATAATCTAAATCACGAAAACCTGCCTCTCTAGCACAATTGAGAGAGTCCATGATCGAATATGGCCAGATAGCTCCTAAATAAATTAGTTTTGTCTCATCATTGGAAAGCGGATGAAAAACTTCAAGTGTCTCCGATGAACCATACTCAAATTCTGCATTTTCACCATAGAATACAAGTTTAATACCAAACTTTTGGGCAATTTCAAAAGGTGTCTTATACAATCTGTCCTCAAACCATTTTAATGGAAATAGATCATTTTCTAACCCTTCCTTCGCTTTCTCTTTGAAAGTCTTTGGGTTAAAACGGTATGTAATCATATCACAATTATACCGTTCCGCTATATTACTAAGATTGTGTTCACCAGCTTTCGTTTTTGTAAATTCATCCATCATATTTACCAGCAGGATATTTTTACAACCATGCTCTTCTACTAACCGTTTTACAATCATATGTGAATCTTTGCCCCCAGAAACCCCGACAAGGCAATCATAAACAGGATGTGTTTTATTTTCTTTTATATATTGTGTAAGCCATTCCTGTCTTTCTTTAAAATTAATTTTCTTCTTCTTTTCAGCATTTTTACACGCACTGCAGATACAATCTGTATCCTTCGTATTTGGACGCATGCCTAAAATAATGCCGCACGTTTTACACTTTCTAATATTCATCTGCAACCTCCCTGTTTGGTTAAATCTATTTTCCTTATCTTTCAAGGAATTTTTAATATGCCGGGGCACTAACTTCCTTCGTCCCGCCTGTCCATAACTTAGGTGTCAGTCTGGTTCCTTTACAAGGGCATATTTGGGGGCGGATTTTTCCTGCGCGTCCGCTTATTTCACTCCTCTGACAATACCGCGCCTTAATTCTGGATTTTTTAATACATCAGGATCATAAATATATAACATATAACCGGCAGAAGCTGACACTGAAAAACCGTTTTCCTCTAAGATCTTTCGGATCTTTTCCTCGTCAAGGCGGCGGTGGTAGGAACAGATGGCACACCGCATCGGCCGGCTCTGTGACAGCAGCTCCCTGCCTCCTTCTAATGCACGGATTTCCTCCCCTTCTATATCCATTTTGATAAAATCAGCCGGCTCCTTAACCAAAGTATCCAGCCGGATGTTTTTTTCAGTATCCGTATCGCTTAAAAACTTATTGCAGAACACAACTTTTTCTTTATAAGGTGCAAATGTATGCTGTAATGCTTCCATCCATTCTTCATTACATTCAATAAGATAAACCTTTTTCACCTTATCAATATGGTGGAGGGAAAAGTTGCCTTCACAGACACCGGCATCCACTAATATATCGCCTTCCTGTACGGCAGCCTCCCCTGCCTCGTACCTGTGCGGCGAACGCGGGTCCTGTTCAGCGTAAAAATCCCCGACATATTTCCTGCCCTGAATTTCCAGAAAATTATTCCAGGACCTGCGCAGATACATTTTTTTATTTTCAAAATAGATATACGACAGCTGCGCATCCGCATCGTAGAATACTTCATGCTGTACCTTTTCGGTTCTTTCCGGCTCAAAGGCATACACATCCAGGCCCTGCCTGTCTGTTATTTTCTCCAGTGCATCCAGTATTTCTGCACTGTCCTGCCCTGCGTAGCGCTGTTTCAGCTTCTGCTTATATGGAGCAAATATGTCTGTAATCTTCTGCTCCGGCACTCCATGCCTGTGTACGGCCTGCCGGCGGATTTCGTCTTCATAGTCCGCACTCCAGATCGTTATGTAATCATAATCTAAGCTGCTGATCTGGTCTGGTGAAATAACCTGCTTTTCCATAAAGGGTTCTGCGCATTTTCTCTGGTCACTGTCTATAAACCCTGCGACTTCTATGCCTTCCAGATCCATCTGTTGGAAAAGGCCCCAGTACCTTTCTGCATCCCTTCCTGTTCCCCAGATAAAAAATCTATCCATCTGCTGTCCTTTCTAATCCACTGACTGGAAATTATTATATTCGTTTATGTATTTGGAATCCGTATGACCTGAAGCTGCGGGTTTTTCATGCACGCAACTGATACAGCCGTTCCGATCATGCCGGTTACTGCTGCACACCTGGAAAGCATTTCAAGCACAAATAAATATTCCCTGCCGCGCAGATACTGCCCGTTTTCCCGCCTGTCTTCATAATCGATCAAATATTTTCCTTTTTCTACCCGGTACCGCTGCTGCCCGTAAGCAGCTATGCAGCTGCCAAAATGTCCGGTTATCCGTTCATACATATCCTGGTCTTCTGTTGCCAGATATATTTTGTCATAATTGTCTTTTACCAGATCCAGATATTCAATGACTGCATCAATGGACGGATAATTATTTTCCCATCCAAGGCCGATCACATCCGTCCCCCTGCAGACACAGCCCAGGACATTTTCTGTGCCGCCTGTCAGGCGCTCCCATTCCTCGTCGATTTCCTTTTTAAGGTCACTCCGGACTTTTATATATGACGCATACAGTTCATTTTTCAATTCCGTATTCTGCCTGTAACTGCTCACGATCCAGGGCGTTTCTACAGAATACAGGACTTTTTTCATTTTCGGCAGGTCCTCTAGGGAATAGCCGGATGGCTGCTGGTAATAGCGCTCCCAGATATTCACCCGCCCCAGTTCAGATGCCTTCTGATACATGGAACTGTAGTTTTTCATGTCAACAATGGGTATCCAGCCTTTTTCTGCCGCATAAATGCAGTGCGCTAAAACATGGTTTTCCATCTGTCCGAGCCCCTGATGGCGGAATCCATCCGCAAAACAGGGAGTTATTACATAGGCAGGCTGCTTGATTTCCCCGTTCCTATGTTTCACTGCTTTTCTTCCCATGCATCTGAGCTTATGTCCTGCACGGCTCAATTGATAATCCAGAGTGTATTTTTGAAGCTGCCTCAGGTCGGCTATCTTTTTTTCTGGAACCTGATACGATTCCATCAGCTGCCTGCAGATCGCATGATAATGTGTTGTAATAATCACCCTGTCGTAATCATATTTTTTCAAAATATCCGGAGACATGACCGTATACTGCCTGCCGTTCCCGGAATATAAAACTGTCCCATGCCTGCTCTGGTCATTATCCACAATGCCCACAATTTTAATATGCCAGCTCAATATGCTTATAAGCCTTTTCTGAAAGAAATCGGCTAAATTCTTCCCAGCCCCAAATATAATTACACGCGTAAACCACTACCCCCTTTACCTGTTTTCCCTTTTCCGAGCAGCTCCTGTCCTTACACAGATCCGCACGGCTTTTCCTGCTTCTGCCGTCTTGAAGCTTCAGGCCATTTCAACAGAACAGGTCTTAGGTATCCAAATGACCTCCATTATTTTTCTCCAGCTCCCTTAATTCTTCTTCACTATACAGCTGCGCCGGATCTAGCAGTTTTATTTCCGACACATCCAGGTGCGCCTTCTGCTTCTCCTTCGGCGGCATCTTCATGTAATCGCCGTAAAGTGCTGTCAGGTATTTGTCATGCTTTCGGAACGCCCGGAATGTGTATCCTTCAAACTGCATGTCCATCATTTCGTCAAAACAGTCCCCTAGCATCCCGTAGCGCGAGCGCACATATGGATACGTCATGTGCCTCACCAGCTCCGTCCTTTTCCTGTTGCACCGCCGCGCAATGCGGTTCCGCCAGCCAAACACCACATTACGGGGAATAGCACGGTACAGCAGCCCATACCATTTTCTCAGAAGCAGTGAATTTGCATTCCTCATTCCCAGCTCGGCATACAGCAGCTTGCGGATCACATAGCAGCAGAACAAGTGCAGCCGCCGCATCAGCACACCATCCGGCACATTGTCCACAACAAAGATATCCACAAAAATACCGCCTGCGGTTTTTAAATGCTCCTGCCCCAGCCGGACAAACTCCGTATCTAAGCGGCGCAGCTTTTCATATCCCCACCGGTAATGCTGGTCAGTGCGGTATTCCTGCAGGAAAAATCGACTTCTATCCAGATCTTTTCTGCAGGCCCGGTAGAATTTTCGGTACTCCTCCCTGCGCATAATCACATCAATGTCGTCATCCCAAGGGATAAACCCGCCGTGGCGCACCGCGCCGAGCAGCGTGCCGCCGTCGAGGGAATACTTTATGTGGTACCTGCGGCATATGCGGTCGATTTCTATAAGCATTTCCAATAGATTCAGCTGGAGCTGCCTTAACTCCCTGTCTGTAAGCTCGATTTTTCTGCGCTGCGTCTTTTTCATCTATATCCATTCCCTTCTGAATAATTCCCAGCAGGCTTCTGCCTGCCCACGCCGGCCGCCTTATCATAAAATTTCTGCTATCCGCTCTGCCCCTCGCCCGTCTGCCAGCTGCTGCATTTTTATGGAGCGCTGCTTTCTCTCCCTCCAGTCACGTCGGTATCTTTCCAGACATGCCAGAATCTGCTCCGCTACAGGATCAGATCGTATGTCTCCTGCATACTCAATCACCCGGTCGGCATGAAACTTCTTTACATTATTTAATTGGTTGTCAGCTAGGGAAAAGGATACCGCCGGGGTGCCGCAGGCACATAATTCATAGAGTGTAAAGCCTCCCGCGGACACTGCCAGGTCCGCCGCCTGCATATATTTCTCAATATCCGTAACTGCCTGATGCACCGCTGCATTTGCATGATCCTTAAACCTGTGCATCAGCGCCTCATACTTCTGGTCGTATGCGCCGCATATGACATCGATCCTTTTATACTGCGCCAGATCCAGCCGGTCCAGCAGCTGCCCGTAAACATCATAGCGGTCCGCGCCGCCTGACAGCAGCAGCAGCCGCTCTGCCACAGGCCTGATCTCATGCTCCTTACAGTATCTGAATGCGCTGCGCAGGGGCGCATAGTTTGGCCCCATATAAAACTGTGTGTACTCGTAATGCTTTTGATAATTTAAGTCTTCCCAGTAGTTTGCGTAGCAGATCAGATGATGGACAGGATAATCAAATGCATTCAAGTCATCCAGATACGCAACTTCAGCCATGCTGCTCAGCTGCCTCAGATAGCTTTCTGTCACGTAATAACTATCCACAAGCAGCTTTGTTACCCTTTTATCCTTCATGACCTCTGCCAGCACATCCAGCTCAGACTCTAAATCATCCCATCTTGTATGCAGCACGGCATAGGGAAAGCCCCTGCTGTCCAATAGATCCAACGCCTGCCCATCAGCCAGTAAAAATATTACATCTTTCTCCTGTTTTCTCAGCTCCTGCGCAATGGAAAGGCACCGCATCATATGCCCAGTCGCAATGATACCATTCATATCCGTCCGTATCCCGATCATTCTAAACACCTGCCTGCTGCTAAAATACACATCCTGCCGCCAGTCTCTCATAAAACACCTGTCCGATATGGTGTGGATTTTTTTCATGATAAACCGCCTGCCTGATCTTCTCCAAATCCTCCGGTGTCTTTTCGTACCGCAGGACAGCCTCCAGGTAATCATAGACAAACCGGTAGCTGCCGCACAGATCTGCGCCCTCCCTGCTGATGATCTCCCTGCATCCTGACAATATCCGGCTGTTCAGCTCCTCCACCCTGCCGGAGGTCTCAGCACACTGATAAATGACATCATCCGCCATTTCTTTAAAGACCTTTTCCAGCTTTTCCTCGCATGTAAGTCCGCTGCCTGCACCAACTCCGCGCATTTCGTTGGACAGGTTGTTCAGCCTCGCAGAGGCAAATGCCTGTGCTGCCCTCTCATCATACAGCTGCCATGACCGGAACAGCCGCACATAGGCGACGTACAGTTCATGGAACATCTTATGTTCGTAGCCGTAATACTTCCCTGCCGACGCGTTCATGCCCTCCACACCGTACAGAAAATGATCATAAATCGGTTCTTTAAGGACAAGCGCAGATGAAATCTCCGGTGCAATGTCTATATTAAAAAACTGGTCTGCCGCATAGACATCATTCCGAAATGCGTGCCCTCTGACCTTCTCCCTCCGGTACAGGTTTGCCTGATTGAAGGCCAGCTTTGACTCATAAAAATACAGCCAGTTTTTCCTGACGGATTCCATATCCGGGTAGACCCCGTCCTCCGTCACCAGCCGGTCATAATGGTAGAGGTCATAATTTACAATCCTCTGGCTGCTGTCGCATGCATGTGGCAGCACCTTTGTCCATATGATGTCGGGATGGTATTTCCTTACGCCCTCATACATCATGGAAAGCGCGCCGTCCCGCAGCCGGTCATCGGAGTTCAGTATGTAAATGTATTCGCCGGATGTCATCTGTATCCCATTATTAAAGCTGGCAAAGATCCACTGGTTTTCCTGATGCCTGACCTTTATGCGCGGGTCTGATGCGGCCAGGTCATCCGCCAGCCGCGATGTCCCGTCGGTCGAGCCGTCGTCCACGACAACCAGCTCGATGTCCTTAAACTCCTGTTCCAGTACGCTCTGCACCGCAGACGGAAAATATTTCTCATTATTGTACACCGGCATAATTACGGATATTAACGGCCTGCCTGTCATTTCATTTTCCTCCTTTTCCCGCACGGCATGCTCCCGGCTGCAGATCCTCATTTTACAAATCCACACCTTTTTACAGCCGTACCAGATCGCGTTTGTAAACTTCCTTTCTCCATACAAACTGGTCTACGATCCCTGTATAAGACTGTATGATCTTCACGACCTTTGTGGACACGTCCCTGTCCGCATAATCCGGCACCTGTACACCGTGGCATCCATCTGCCCACAGCCCCGCCGCCAGCTCCACTGCCTGCAGAAGCGATTCCCCGCTGATCCCCGCTAACACAAAACACGCCCTGTCCAGCGCCTCCGGCCTCTCTGTTGAAGTGCGTATGCACACTGCTGGGAACGGGTGCCCAGCCGAGGCAAAGAAACTGCTTTCCTCCGGCAGCGTCCCCGAGTCGGACACTACCGCAAAGGCATTGATCTGGAGGCAGTTGTAGTCAAAAAACCCCAGCGGCTCATGCCGGATTATGCGCCTGTCAAGCTCAAACCCTGTCTCATCCAGTCTTTTTGCGCTCCTCGGGTGGCAGGAATACAGCACCGGCATGTCGTATTTTTCAGCTAGCATGTTGACAGCATGGAACAGCGTACGGAAATTTTTATCCGTGTCCACATTTTCCTCACGGTGGGCAGACAGCAGGATATAATTTCTGGATGCAAGCCCCAGCCTCTGTAAAATATCAGACTCTAAAATCTGCCCTATATTCCGGTCCAGCACCTCCGCCATCGGTGATCCGGTCACAAACGTCCGTTCTTTTGGAACACCGCACTCTGCCAGATACCTTCTGGCATGCTCGGAATATGCCATGTTGACATCCGATATGATATCCACAATACGCCGGTTTGTTTCCTCCGGCAGACACTCATCCTTGCAGCGGTTTCCCGCCTCCATATGAAAAACAGGGATATGCAGCCGCTTTGCGGCGACGGCTGACAGGCAGCTGTTTGTATCGCCCAAGACTAACAGCGCATCCGGCTGCAGCTGCCTCATCAGCTTATAGGAACTGCTGATAATATTTCCTATTGTCTCTCCCAAGTCTGCCCCTGCTGCACTCATGTATACTTCTGGATCATCCAACCCCAGATCCCGGAAAAAAATTCCGTTCAGGTTGTAGTCATAGTTCTGTCCTGTATGCGCCAGTATTGTGTCAAAATATGCACGGCATTTGGGTATGACTGCCGAAAGCCGGATGATTTCCGGCCTTGTACCGACGATAATGAGCAGTTTTAGTTTTCCGTTATTTTTAAAACTCATATCACAGTTACATTTTTCCATTCGTATTTCCCTCAGCATAACAGAATTTTGATGCCCCATCCAGACAGCGGCAGAGGTCTGCCGTTTCCCTGTCAGACAGGCTCCGAATAAGTATCCGCCCGCATGCGGTCAAACGGCTCATTTGCCCACATCAGAGTAACCAGGTCTTCTGTATCCGACAGGTTATGGATGCTGTGCACATATCCCGGCAGCATATGGACTGCCTCAATCCGCTCACCAGATACCTCGAATTCAAGCACTGGGTATGGTTTTCCCTGCTCATCCACGCCGACCTGCCGCTCCCTGATCAGCCCATGGCCGGATACGACCATAAAGAATTCCCATTTTGTGTGGTGCCAGTGCTGCCCCTTAACAGCTCCCGGCCTGCTGATATTGACAGAAAACTGCCCGCAGCAGGATGTACGCAGCAGCTCCGTAAAACTTCCCCGCTCATCCAGATTCATTTTCAGAGGAAATTTTATTTTACAAGGCGGCAGGTAGGAAAGATATGTTGCATAGAGTTTTTTTTCAAAAGAATCACGGGGCATTTCCGGCATCATGATTGTCTGCGGCTGCTTTTTAAATATTTCCAGCAAATCCGCGATCTCACCGAGTGTCTTCCTGTATGTCTTCGGCACATAGCAGAACCGCCCGCCCTGAGCAGCCTTCGGCACAAGCCCCTCATATTCGCATCTGTGTTCGTTTCCATTTAATGCCCCTATCATTTCAGTGACCAGATCATCAATATAAAGCAGCTCCAGCTGCGTATCGCGGTTGTCAATCCGCAGCGGCAGGTCATTTGCCGTATTGCTGCAGAACGTTGCTACCACCGAATTGTAGTCAGGCCTGCACCACTTGCCGAATAAATTTGGAAAACGGTATACCAACACCCTTGCCCCTGTCTCCTGCCCATAAGAAAACAGCAGATTTTCACCTGCCAGTTTTGACTTTCCATATTCTGAATCCTGATAGCGCCCTGTAAGCGATGCCTGTATCGATGAGGCGATCATCACCGGACATGTATTTTTATGTTTTCGTAATTTTTGGATTAAAATATCTGTAAAGCCGAAGTTTTCCTTCATATAGCTGGATATTTCCTTTGGACGGTTGACCCCTGCAAGGTGGAATACAAACATACAGTCCCTGCAGGCATTGTCAAGTACCTCATCCGTAGAATCCTTGTCATAACGGACGATTTCCAAGCCGGATGGATCCGCTAGCCCGCACAGCATATGTGACCTGTCTTTGCCGTTCTGGATGCACTCCAATGAAACTGCCAGATTTCTGCCTACAAATCCTTTTGCGCCAGTGATCAGTATTTTCATATATTCAACCTCAATCCAGTATTGTTTCCCTCTTCTGCTGGTTTTTTAAATCTTCCAATGCCTTTTTTACATAATCTGCTGTCAGGATCTTATGTACCGCCGCTCCGGCATCCAGCCTGTTCGTATTATGCGATGTATATGCCTCATCTGCCGCCGCACGCACCTGCCCCTCTGCAAAAAACTTGTCATAATTTAAGTCCCGCCCATCCGGCAGCACACGGTAATACTGCCCTAAGTCGATACTTCTGGCACATTCTTCATTTGTCATAAGTGTCTCATATAATTTCTCGCCATGCCTTGTTCCGATTATTTTCGTCCCTGTATCCCCAAACAGCTGCTGAACGGCCTTTGCAAGGTCCCCGATCGTGCTTGCGTCCGATTTCTGTACAAATAAATCTCCAGGCTCGCCATGCTCAAATGCAAACATGACCAGTGCAACCGCCTCATCCAGATTCATCAAAAAGCGCGTCATATCCGGATTGGTAATCGTCACCGGACTGCCGGCCCTGATCTGGCTGATAAACAGCGGTATGACAGATCCCCTGCTGCACATGACATTCCCATATCTTGTACAGCAGATCGTTGTCCTGCCTGCCGCAGTCCTTGCATTTGCACCGATAACCTTTTCCATCATCGCCTTTGAAATGCCCATCGCATTGATCGGATAAGCCGCCTTGTCCGTGGACAGGCATACGATTTTTGATACCCCTGCCTCCACGGCTGCATGCAGCACGTTGTCCGTGCCCTCCACATTCGTGCGCACAGCCTCCATCGGGAAAAATTCGCAGGACGGCACCTGCTTTAATGCCGCCGCATGAAAAATATAATCCACGCCCTGCACCGCATCCCGGACAGAACGCATGCTGCGCACATCCCCGATATAAAACTTTACCTTGCGTGCAAGGGAAGGGTGCGCAGCCTGCAGGCTGTGGCGCATATCGTCCTGCTTTTTCTCATCCCTTGAAAAAATACGGATCTCGGCAAGGTCAGAGTCCAGAAAATGTTTCAGCACGGTTGACCCGAACGAACCTGTGCCGCCTGTGATCATCAGTGTCTTGTCCTTAAAAAAATGCGGTGCCTGCATAATTTCCTCCCCGTCTTATTCCTTCCAATAAATTATTTTGATAAATATAATAAATATGTCTTTCATCCTTATACATCCTAAATATCTATTGCATACAGGCTGTATATGTTTCTATAACCTGTATCTAAAAAGACTTTATGTGATGCCGGATTATCCGGCTTTACTTTTGCAGTCAGCCGCCTCACTTTCGGATAATCATGCCTGACCTGCTCCCGCAGCAGGTCAAGCATATGCTTTCCATGTCCCTGATTTCTATATCTGGCATCAATGCTGTAATCAATCTCCGCTTCTTCTCCTGCCACATTAACCCGTGCCTGTCCAACGGGTCTGCTGCCCTGCATATAAATATACTGCATGGCATCATCCCTCTTTATAATATTTTCAAACCATTTTTTATGATCTTCATAGCTTATATATTCAGTTGAAAATGCATGCTCCCTCACTGACTTTTCATTTGCCCATCTAAATAAAGTATCGATATCCCGTTCCAATGCGGGCCTTAATATTCTTGATTCCATAGCCGTGCCTCTTCATCTATATGTTCAGTCAACCCTGCGGAGCAGCTCGAAAGCCTCTGCATACTGCCTTCCCACGGCTCCGCCCCACTTTCGTGCAGTAATTTCCAGCATCTGCAGCGAACGCGGATGTGGAAACATACGCAGTTCTGATGTATATTTACTCATAGCATCACATTTTTTCTGAAAATACCCTTCAATATTTACAAACACATTCGGACAGAATACTTTTCTGCTGCCAAAATTCCATTCTGTGGATGAAACAGTTTCAAATGCATAGATCTCTCTTACTGAATAATCCCCCTGCGGTCTGGCTGCTGTTAAGACCGCCTGGTTTGTAACCTGATGGTCAACATTTAGGTCGCCTCCAAAATGCGTATATATAATATCCGGCCTTAATTTTTCCAAGAAATTCTCCACAGATTTCACGATATCTAACAAATCTGCCGAGTCAAACCGGTTGTCAGGAAATTCTCCAAAATAAATATCCTTATAGCCTAAAATTTTTGATGCAGAAATACTGTCATTATGAAGACTGTCCACTGCACTTCTTTCTGCCTGGCTGCGGCTGTCCCAGCGCGACGTCTGCCCTTCTCCAAGAACCAGTGCATATGCCGTATCTCCTTCAGACACGCGTCTTGCGACAGTTCCGCCGGCTCCAAGCACTTCATCATCTGGATGAGCTGCAACTACCAAAATCATACTCATAAAGGCTCCTCCTTAATCTCCACCTCTGCCCGCAGCATTCCATTTTCCATATGTGCGTGGTAAAACATCATCCTGCATCTGCCCATGTCAATATAAGCTCTTGGATAACCCTGCGCATCCATCATCCGTATATAATCATAGATCTGCTGCTGGGACAGCCCCTCTGGAATTCTGCTCTGTTCCGGCGTCCTCCTCTTAAAATAAACAGCCTCTCCCTCCTGCTGTACTGTAGTCAGCCCTCCTTCCAAAAAAGCAGGAATCATATCATTAAATATCACTTCAGATATGCCGCAGTAAATTTCCTGGGCACTTCCCTCCAGCAAAAAAGGTTTTTTCATATATATAGGACCGGCATCTATTTCCTCTGTTACCCTGACTGCCGATATTTTTGTATTATAAATTCCCCTGACAATCAGATTCTGCAGCGGGCTGCCTCCCCTTCCAAACGGCAGGTCCGTCATATGGAATACAACACATAAATAATTTTCATAAATATCTGCCGGGATCTTATATGACCAATGCGGAAAAAAAATCATGTCAGGCCTAAACTGCTCTAACATATCTATTGACAGCTGCTGCTTCTGGCTGACAATTTTTATGTCATGCATGTCTTTATACTGCTCTGCCATTTTTACTGCATGATCAATATTCCACTGTTTAATTGTAGCAATCAATATTTTCATCTTATCTATCCTTTTGCATATTCCCAATCAGATCAAATGACAGCGGTGTTCCCCTTTTTATATCAGCAAGTGCCCTTTTCCCAAGAACTGCGTCAAAGTATTTCGGCTTTATCCCATATCCCGGCCTGATCACCCGGATATTCTCTTCAGTTATTTTCTCTCCCTGCCTGATATCCTTCACACAAAATATCGACCTGCGGAAATCCTGATTACTTTTCTCCTGTTCCAAGATGCCATATGCCACTCTGCCGACAGCTTTTTCTGCCTGCCTGACATCATCTGCCATCTTTCGAAATTCAGCAGGATTCATAGAAAAAGAAGCATCGGGACTCTGAACCGCCCTGTCAATGCAGAAATGCTTTTCTATAATTCTCGCCCCTAATGCCACTGCTGCAGCCGCCCCGGCCGTACCCATAGAATGATCAGACAGCCCTACAGGCACATCAAATGTGTCTGCCATATGCTGCATAGTCCTCAGGTTCATCTCATCTGTAACTGCCGGATATGCACTTGCACATCTTAAAAGTGCCAGCTGATGACTGCCGGCTGCCCTGATTGTATTTACTGCTTCTTCAATCTCTGACAAGGTTCCCATGCCTGTTGACACGATCATCGGCTTTCCTTTTGATGCCGTATATTTCAGTAGGGGAAGGTCTGTCAGCTCAAACGACGCGATTTTATAAAACTCCACGCCGATTTCTTCCAGAAAGTCAACAGCAGTCCGATCAAACGGCGTCGAAAAAAAATCAATTCCAATGCGTTCTGCTTCTTCCTTTAATTCCGCCTGCCACTCCCACGGTGTGTACGCCTTTTGATATAACTGATAAAGCTTCTCTCCTTTCCAAGTGCCGTCTATAATAGGCGTTTGCGAAACGCCCGAACCCGCATGAATACGGGATTCTTTTTGTTACA